>DASQAE010000099.1:0-4945 GCA_035635915.1 Burkholderiaceae bacterium
CGTCGTGGCGCCGCTGGATGAGGAGGCGGTGCGGCGCGACCTGCAACAGGCGTACGCCGACGGGTTGCGTGCGGTAGCGATCGTGCTGATGCACGGATATCGCCATACGCAGCACGAGGCCCGTATCGCCCAGCTCGCGCGCGCGCTCGGTTTCCCGCAGGTTTCGGTATCGCACGAGGTGAGCCCGTTGCTGAAGCTCGTCGCACGCGGCGATACGACGGTGGTCGATGCGTATCTTTCACCGATCCTGTCGCGCTACGTCGAGCAGGTCGCGACCGAACTTCCACGCACCCAACTGCTGTTCATGCAAAGCAGCGGCGGCCTGACCGATGCCCATCGCTTTGCCGGCAAGGACGCGATCCTTTCCGGCCCCGCGGGCGGCATCGTCGGCATGGTGCGTGCAAGTCAGGCGGCCGGTTTCGACCGCGTGATCGGCTTCGACATGGGCGGCACGTCGACCGACGTTTCGCACTTTGCCGGCGAGTACGAGCGGGAGTTCGAGACGCTGGTGGCGGGCGTGCGCATGCGCGCGCCGATGATGAGCATCCACACCGTCGCAGCGGGCGGCGGTTCGATCCTGCATTTCGATGGTGCACGGTTGCGCGTCGGCCCCGATTCGGCCGGCGCCAACCCCGGTCCAGCGTGTTATCGCCGCGGCGGACCACTCACGGTGACCGATGCGAACGTGATGCTGGGCCGTGTGCAGGCGGAGTTCTTTCCGCACGTCTTCGGCCCCGATGGCAAACAAGCGCTGGATCGTGCGGTCGTCGAGCGCAAGTTTGCTGCGCTGGCGGCAGAGATAGAACAAGCCACAGGACAGAAAAAAACGCCGGAAGAGGTCGCGGCGGGATTTGTCGAGATCGCAGTCGGCAACATGGCAGAGGCGATCAAGCGCATCTCGGTGCAACGTGGCCATGATGTGACGCGCTATACGCTCACGGTGTTCGGCGGCGCGGGTGGCCAGCATGCGTGCGCGGTCGCAGACGCGCTGGCGATGACCTCGATCTTTGCGCATCCGCTCGCGGGTGTGTTGTCGGCGTACGGCATGGGGCTCGCGGATCAGACCGCAATGCGCGAAATGACCGTCGAGCGCGTGTTAGCCGAAGAGTCGATGGTTGACGTTGCCGCGCAACTGCAGCAACTTGGTGAGCCAGCGCAAGCAGCGCTCGAAGAGCAGGGCCTCGACGCGACGCGGATCCGCCTGGTCGAGCGGGTGCATCTGAAGTACGAGGGCACCGATACGGCGCTCAGCGTGGCATTCGACACGCTTGAAACCATGGTGGCGCAGTTCGAGGACGCCTACCGCAAGCGCTTTTCGTTTCTCATGCGCGAACGGCGGTTGATCGTGGATGCCGTTTCGGTCGAGGCTATCGGTGGCGGCGACAGCACCGCGGACGCCGCGCCGGATTTCGCGCCGCGCGCGGGCGGCCTGGAACCGGCGGCGCGCGTACGCGCGTTTTTCGCCGGCACGTGGCACACAACGCCACTTTTTGTACGTACCGACACACGGCCCGGCGATTTGATCGATGGTCCGGCCATCATCGCCGAAGCCAACGCCACGACGGTTGTCGAGCCCGGTTGGCGTGCACAGGTGACCGAGCACGACCACCTGGTGCTGACGCGCGTCGCTGCGCGGCCCAAGCGCCGGGCCGCCGGCGTGCGCGACACGCGGGTCGATCCGGTGCTGCTAGAGATCTTCAACAACCTGTTCATGTCGATCGCCGAACAGATGGGGCTGCGGCTGCAGAACACGGCTTATTCAGTCAACATCAAGGAGCGGCTCGATTTTTCCTGCGCGCTTTTCGACGCGTCCGGCAACCTGATTGCAAACGCGCCGCACATGCCGGTGCATCTCGGCTCGATGAGCGAGTCGATCAAGACCGTCATGCGCGAGAACGCCGGTCGCATGCGCCCGGGCGACTGTTTCGCCGTCAACGATCCCTATCACGGCGGCACGCACCTTCCCGATGTCACGGTGATCACGCCGGTGTTCGATCGGACCGGCACTTCGATCCTGTTTTACGTCGGCTCGCGTGGTCACCATGCGGATATCGGCGGCGTGACGCCCGGATCGATGCCGCCGTTTTCGGTCTCGCTGGACGAAGAGGGCATTCTTTTCACGAACTTCCACCTGGTGCAGGGCGAAGGGGTGGACCGCCCTGCGCTCCTGCGCGAAGCGGAATGCCTGGCGCAACTGAAGGGCGGACCGTATCCGGCGCGCAACCCGCAACAGAACCTTGCCGATCTGAAGGCGCAGATCGCAGCCAATGAGAAGGGGCGGGAAGAACTGCTGCGCATGGTCGATCAGTTCGGGCTCGACGTCGTCCAGGCATACATGCGCCATGTGCAGGACAACGCCGAAGAATCGGTGCGGCGGGTAGTTACAGCGCTGCACGACGGCGCCTTTGAATACACGCTGGACAATGGCGCGGTCATCCGCGTGCGCATCAGCGTCGACCGCGAGAAACGCGCGGCGACGATCGACTTCACCGGCACCTCGGCGCAGCTCGACAACAACTTCAACGCGCCGTCGTCGGTCAGTGTCGCCGCCGTGTTGTATGTCTTTCGCACGCTCGTGGACGACGAGATACCGCTCAACGCCGGTTGCCTGAAGCCGCTCGAAATCGTGATTCCACCTGGATCGATGCTCAATCCGAGTTACCCTGCAGCAGTAGTCGCGGGCAACGTCGAAACCTCGACCTGCGTGACGAATACGCTTTATGGCGCCCTCGGCGTGCTCGCTTCCGGGCAGGGCACGATGAACAACTTCACGTTCGGCAACCAGCGCCACCAGTACTACGAGACGATCTCCGGCGGCTCGGGCGCCGGAATCGTCGACCTCGAGGCCGGTGCCGGGTCGCGCGCCGGTTTTGCGGGCACCGACGTCGTGCAGACGCATATGACCAATTCGCGCCTCACCGATCCCGAAGTGCTCGAGTTTCGTTTCCCGGTCCGCTTGGAGAGTTATGCCATCCGCCCCGGGTCGGGTGGTCGGGGCAAATGGCCCGGCGGCAACGGCGGCATCCGGCGCGTCCGCTTCCTGGAAGCGATGACGGCTTCGATCCTTTCGAACAGTCGTTCGGTTGCGCCCTTCGGGCTGGCCGGTGGCGGGCCAGGTGCGCCCGGGCGCAATCGGGTCATCCGAACCGATGGTCGGCGGGAAGAGCTGCCACACATCGGGAGCGTGGAGATGGCTCCAGGGGACCAGTTCGAGATCGAAACACCGGGCGGCGGCGGATTCGGTTCGCCTTGAGGGCAGGGCAAACCACGAGGGTCTCACCCCTTCGTTTGACCCGGGGGAGACCTTGTTCGCGCAGGCAAAACCTCATGTAAGCCGGGAATTCTCTGCGCGCGGCGAGGCAATTCCGCCGATCCGTTGGCGCCATGGTTCGCATAATCCACGGATGATTTCGCGGGCCGACCATGAACGCTCCTGAAAGACTGGGTTCAAGCAACGTGCTGGGCACGCTGTCGATCTGCTACGCGCCGTTGATCGACGCCAAACGCAAAGCGATCGGCACGCGCCTCACCATGCTCTCCGCGAAGCCACAGGATCGGATGCCGATCGGCAACGTGCTGGCAACGCTCAACAACGTGTGGCCGGACTCGGCGGCGGCGGTGCTGGTGGCACCGCTCGACGCGGACTTCGACCGCTCGATCCTGGAATGGGACGCGCCCAAGAACGCGATTCTCGAGATTCCGAGCGTCAACCTGCGTGACCCGGATGCGCAGTTGCACGTGCAACAACTGTTCCGCGACGGCAAGCGGCTCGCGATTCGTGGCCGGCCCGATACGCCGCTGCCCCCATCGTTGCTCTCTTGCTTCGAATTCTCGTTGATCCATATCGCCGAGGACCGGCGTATCCAGGCCAACGGGATGGCGAAACCGGAGCCGCCGGGTGTGTCGAGGAAGATTCCGTTCATCATCACCGGCGTGCAGACCGTTGCCGACGTCGACGCCGCCTTCACGCGCGGCGCCACGGCGAGTGTCGGCTGGCCGCTCGACGATGCGCAGCATCGCCAGGCGCGTCCGCTGCAGCCCGGCCAGGCGGTTGTGCTCGAACTGCTGCGCCTGGTGCGCGATGACGCTGAACTGCCGAAGATCGAATCGACATTGAAGCGCGATCCCGCGCTGGCATTCAAGCTGTTGCGCCTGGTGAATTCGGCCGCCTTCGGCCTGCCGGTGCAGATCACCAGCTTCCAGCACGCGGTGATGATGCTGGGCTACAAGAAGATGATGCGGTGGCTTTCGCTGCTGCTGGCCACCGCGTCCAAGGATGCGAACACATTCCCGCTGATGCACGCGTCGATTCGCCGCGGCCTGTTCCTGGAGTTCCTGGGAGGTGGCGAAGGGCACGCCGATCTGCGCGATGAGCTTTTTATCACTGGCGCGTTCTCGATGCTCGACCGCATCACCGGAGCGCCGTTTCCGCAGCTGTTCGAGCTGATCGCGCTGCCGGAAAATGTCATCGACGCGATCGTGCACAAAAAAGGGCCGCACGCGCCGTTCCTGACCCTGATCGAGGCGATCGAACGTTCCGATCCGATCGGCATCAGCCGCCAGCTCGACGAACTGGCGGTGCCAGTCTCCGCGTGCAACCAGGCGCTGCTGAAGGCCATGTCGACCGCGAATTCGCTCGACGCCGAGGTCTAATCCCGGCTTGCGCCTCGCGCAAGCAAGCTTTCCCCCACCTGATCGAAGCGCGCACGGGCGCGCGATGCAACGTGCACCTATAATTCGGCCGCCGCGTCACCCGCGGCTTGCTCGCGCCGAATGTCCCAACACGATTCCTACCTCGCGCTCCCCGGTCCGAGCGCGCTTTCGCCATTTCGCGCCGCGCAGCTTCTGGCGCGCGTCCAGCAGGTCCTCCCACAAGCAAACGCGATCCAGGCGCAATACTGGCACTTCGTGCACGTCGAGGACACGCTCGCCGAGACCGACGTGC
>DASQAE010000100.1:0-1781 GCA_035635915.1 Burkholderiaceae bacterium
CGTTTCCGCACTCGGCTGGGTACCTGCTGCATCGCTGCGCCAGGTTGCAGCCGGCTGGTTCGCCACGCCGGACAAATTCCTGCGCCGCCTTGGCATCGCCGCGTGCACCGTGCACCGGGTCGATCCCGGTCCGTTGCTCGCCGGCGCCATCGAATCTGGCGACCCTGGTCTGCGCGCGGTCGCCGCCGGTTGCGCCGGCGAACTCGGCCGCCTCGACATGCGCGCGGCCTGCGCCGCGCTGCTCGACGATGCCGATCCGCGCGTACGCATGCACGCCGCGCGCTCTGCGGTGCTGCTTGGTGATCGTGCGCGCGGGCTCGACACTTGCAGCGAAATCGCGCTTTCCGATGGTCCGCTGCGCGGTAACGCATTGCCGCTGGCCGTACTGGCCGCGGATCGCAAGCAGGCGCGCGCGCTGCTGAAGCGCCTGGCGCAAAAACGCGACCCAAAACAGCCCGCAACGATCCGCTTCGTACTCTATGCCGTCGCGCTTGCCGGCGATCTAAATTTCATCGACTGGCCGATCTCGCTCATGCAGGATCCACTTTATGCGCGGCTTGCCGGCGAGGCGTTCGCGCTGATCACCGGAGCCGATCTGGCATTGCTCGATCTGGAGCAAAAACCCGCTGCACCCGCGCCCGCTGCCGACGAGGCTGGCAACACCGGCACGGTTGTTTTCGATGACGACGAGGGCATGGCCTGGCCCGATCCGGAGCGGGTGCGGGCTTGGTGGCGGACCAACAAGACCGGGTTTGCCGCAGGCACGCGCCATTTTGTCGGCACCGCCCCCGACGTAGCGCATTGCCAGCACGTTTTGCGCGAGGGCCGGCAGCGGCGGCGCTGGGTCGCCGCACTTCACCTCGCGCTAGCCGCACCGGGTTCAGGTTTGTTCAACGCCGCCGCACCGGCCTGGCGCCAGCGCCGGCTGCTGGATCGCGGATAACGGCGCGGCAAGCCAGGAACAAGGCCGGCGCGTGGGGCTATTTTGGCCGTGGAATTCCGATAGCAATTACGACGTCGGGAAGCATGACTTTCGTTGATTGACGCTCTCGGGCAGGACGACTTCTACTGCCTGTTGGCCCGCAGTACGCGCGGGCGCCGGACACCATGAATCTCGTCTTACGCGGTCTCAGCCTCAACGACAGTGCGCTCAGCCAACCCCTGGTCGGGTGCTTCGACGAACGCGGTGGCTCGATCGGGCGCTCGGACAACGCGACCATGACGCTGCCCGACCCGGAGCGGTTGATCTCGCGCGTGCAAGCCAACGTTTCGTTCGGTGCCAACACCTACTGGCTCGAAGACGTGGGCAGCGCCAACCCGGTGGTGCACAACGGGCTGCCGCTCGGCCCGGGCGTGAAAGTGCCGCTGAAGCCGAACGACGACCTCAGAATCGGCGGTTATCGACTCACGGTCGAATACGAACAGACCGACAGCTCTGCCACCATCCTGCGTGGCCGCCGCGTTCAGACCGCGCCGCGCGCGGTGGCCGACGCGCCACCACCTCCGGTTGCGACTCCCGCCCAGGTGGGCGCCAATCCGTTCGCAGACCTGCTGGGAGCACCCGGCGCGGCCGCGCCGCAATCCGGATCCAGCGATCCATTTGCCGATCTGCTCAGTTCGTCTCCCGGGGCGCCTGCGCCGATGCAACCGTCGCCCGCAGCGCAACGCACGCCGCGGCCCGCGCAAGCGGCACCGCAGGCCGGCCCTGCGCGGCTGCCCGACGACTTCGATCCGTTTGCGGAATTTGCGCCGCAGTCGCCACCGTCGCAGGAAACGCCGCG
>DASQAE010000101.1:0-2504 GCA_035635915.1 Burkholderiaceae bacterium
ACGACCATGTCCTGGGCGAGCACGACACAACGCACCGCGGGCGTGATCGCTTCGCCACGCACTGAAGGCAAGCCGGTTCCATCCCAGCGCGCATAAAGCTGACCCAGTCCGCGCACGAATTCGTCGGCGAAGCCAAGGCGCGCACCGAGCCGCTGTGCAACCTCGCAATGGCCGGGAAACACCTCGGCATCGAGGTCGCCCAGAGTTGCAAGGCCCTGCACGATCGTCCGCAGCAGTTCGAAACCTGAAGCCTGCGGGTGGCCCTGCCTTATATGGCGCAGCGCGAGCTTCAGAACGGCAACGCGGTCGCCAGCATCGATCGCAGCGAAGTCGGTGCGCAATGCAATTTCGTCGCCGACCGCCGCCGCCATGGCTTCGGTGTCGGCATTGCAGCCGATGTAGCGCAGCAGCGCCTGGTAGTAGACATCGCGCAATTCATGCACGGACAGCCCGGCGCCTTCGCCAAGTCGTACGGCAAGGGCGCAGGAAGCCAGGGCGTGTTCCACCGGTTGTCCCATCGCAAAATCGGTCGCGACGGACAACGCCGCCATCAACTCCGCGAAGCGGACCCCGGTGGAGGCTTGCATCGAGCAATCATAGGGCGGACCGACCGCGGGCCGCGAGCGACGAGAAGGCAGGTGGCGCATAGACTCCACGCGTGCGCAAGAACTGGATCCTGCGTCAGATTCTCACGCGGCCGCGGCTGTTCATCGCGATCGCGTGCGCGATCCTGGTCGCGTTTGTCCTTCCGCAGGAGCTTGCCGGCCAGGCCGTGACACGCGCCTTGGTTGCATGGAACGCCGGAACCTGCCTTTACCTCGTGCTCGTCTGGATCATGATGGCGCGCTCGTCGCGCGACCGGATGCAACGGCGCGCCCAGCTCGAAGACGAAGGGCGGCGCGTCGTACTGATATTGACTGTTGTTGCTGTTGTCGCCAGCCTGGCCGCAATCGCGGGCGAACTCGTGGTCGTGAGGGATCTGCACGGTGCCGTTAAGACCGCGCACGTCGCCCTCACCGCGCTCACCGTGCTGTCATCCTGGGCTTTCATGCACGTGATATTCGCCCTGCACTACGCGCACGCCTTCTACGCGGCGATTGCGCATCAACGCAAACCCGGCCTCGACTTCCCCGGAGAGGACAAGCCGGGTTATGGCGACTTCTTCTATTTCGCCGCGATCATCGGCACGTCGGGGCAAACCGCGGATGTGGCATTGCTCACGAGCCCAATGCGCAGGCTCGGAACCGTGCACTGCATCGTCTCGTTCTTCTTCAATGCGACTGTGCTTGCGCTGATGATCAACATCGTCGCCAGCTTGCTCTAAGACCCGCCTCGCGTGCACCAAGTCAATGTTCACGGCGCACGATGCCAATTGAATTTATCATTCGGCGATGGCCCGCGACATCGGCGACATCCGCCTCGACAACGCCCTGCTGCTCTACACCGAGTACATGCGCGGCCGCCTGGGCGCTGCAGTCGACCCGCGCAAGGCCACGCTCGAAGCGCCGTTCGCCAAGCAGTTGCGCATTTCTCCGTCCTACTGGAGCCAGCTGAAGAGCCGCAACCGCCAGATCGGCGCGACGCTCGCGCGCCAATTCGAGCGGCTGTGCGGCAAGCCGCCCGGATGGCTCGATACAAGCCACACCGAGCAGGCCTCCGCGTTACCCGCTGTCGCGCTCGACAACGATGAGCGTTTTCTGGTCGACATGCTGCTCACCTGCTATCGCATGAATCCGCAGGGCGTGAAGCAGCGCATGCTCGAGTTGCTCGAAGGCGAACTCGCCAAGTCGCGCCGCGTCGGCACCGCAGGAAAAACCGCCGCTGGCGGCAAATTCACGACCAAAGGTCATTGACGCTCTGATAAAGCGCGTTTAGCATGCGGCCCGTTGTGTCGACTGGGTCGACGCTGTTTGACTGGAGATACGTCGCAATGCCTTGCCGCACCAATCACCGCAAACCCTTGCCGCAGCCTGGCGCTGAGGCGGGAGCGCGCGTGCGCCTGCAAGAAATGCAGCGCGGCGGGAAGCTTCTTGGCGTGCGGCTATCGGCAGTCGATACGCGCACCAGCGATCCGGAAGGAGACGTAGTGATCTAACGACGCCTCCACGCAGGCCCAAAGCCCGGATCGCAGCGATGCCTCCGGGCTTTTGTTTTGGTTTTTTGGTTTTGCATTACCGACTCGGCAACGGCCGTGGTCGAGGTTCTTTAACAATTGGCGAGCAGTGGGTGCGGGCATCAGCCGATGCTCGCATCCATTCATCAGTCGATCGGTAGTTGTGCCGGTCGACTGCTGAATGGATCACGCCCTATGGGCCAGGTGGGACGGCGCGCGCCTTGTAAGTGCGAGATGACCAGGTTCGATTCCGTGGATAGGGCACCACACCTCCGCCGGGGGAATCCGGCACCGGGACTACGAATCCTGGCTGGGACGTTCGACTCGTCACGGAGGTGCCAGCGATCAATGCGGGTCTGGCCGAGTGGCTATGGCTTCGGTCTACCAAACC
>DASQAE010000102.1:0-5837 GCA_035635915.1 Burkholderiaceae bacterium
TCGCCCACCGCGGCGGCGGCGCGCTGGCACCAGAGAACACCATCGCCGCGATCGAAGTCGGTCTGCAGCACGGATACCGCGCCATCGAATTCGACGCGATGCTGGCCGCCGACGCGGTTCCGGTCCTGATCCACGATGCAACGCTCGAGCGCACCACCAACGGTGCCGGTGCGGTTGCAGCCCACAGCGCGGCGCAACTGGCACAACTTGATGCTGGCGCCTGGATGGCTTCCCGTTTTGCCGGTACTCGCTTGCCGACGCTCGCGGAGGCGATCGCGTACTGCCGGCGCAACGGCATCTGGATCAATATCGAAATCAAGCCGGCGCCGGGCCATGAATCCGCTACCGGCACCCACGTGGCACAAGCTGCCGCAAAGGCGTACGCCGATCTTGTCCGCCCGCGCGGGGATCAGGCCGGTAACGTTGAACCGCAGGCGCCGCTTTTTTCATCTTTTGCCGTCGAAGCGCTCGCTGCGGCACGATCGGCGGTGCCGGATCTTCCGCGCGGCCTGCTCGTGGGAGCTGTGCCCGCGGACTGGGAAGACCAGCTCGAAACGCTGGGTTGCGTCGGCCTGCACTGCAGTCACAAACACTTGACGCAAGCGCTGGCTCGCGCTGTAAAGGACGCCGGATATTGGCTCTTTTGCTACACCGTCAATGAGCCTGAACGCGCACGCGAGCTGTTCGATTGGGGCGTGGACGCGTTCTGCACCGACCGGATCGACCGCATCGCTGCGTCGTTTGCCTGACTTTCATTCGAACGCCGTAGCGTTGTCGCGGGCCGGCGCAGATGCCGGCCTCTACCGGCCGTTGATCATCTCATCCGGCCGCCCGTCTTCAATGGCAAGCGCAGGGGACTGCCAAACCAGCCGCGCTCAAGATAGGCTTGGTCTCGAAACGCTTGGAACGCAACGCCGTCTTTGCAGTCTCTTATCTTGACAATGTCAAGAACGTTGAAGCCGGTGTGCGTAGCCTCGGAAAGCAGTTCGGCCCGTTTCGGTCTTTCTTGCAAGCGGGCATGTCGCCTGCGGTGTTGATCGTTTTTCGAGTTGCAACGTCCCATGCCGGTTGAGCCGCAGTTTCGCAAGGCAAAGATCCTGGATGACGGCGGGACGCTGGCGGCGGCAACTTCCGATGCGGCGTGCGCACATTGTGGCGACGCGCTGGCGGGGCTGAAGGTCTTCCGGCGCCTCATCGGCGGCGAACAGCGCCCGTTCTGCTGTCTGGGCTGCGCGTTCATCGCCGAGCAGGTGTACCTGGCGCAGGCATCCAACCGCGACCGTGCCGCGCTTACCGGCGCAATCAACGCACGCGCGCCGGGCATCGACATCGCACCGCCCAACCTGGCGCGGTTGCAGATTCCCGTGCAAGGGATGGTCTGCGCCGCGTGCGCGCTGTTGATCGAGCGTCGATTGCGGCGCGAACCGGGGGTCACGCAGGCCCTGGTCGATTTCGGCGCTGCGCGTGCCTACCTGGCTTTTGATCCCGCGTTGACGTCTCCGGCGCGCCTGGAACGCGCGATCGAACGTGCGGGATACCGCGCCGGCGCGCGCGATGCCGGTGACGAGACGCGCGCGCGCCGGGTTGACCTGTTGCGCGTTCTGGTCGCCTGGCTGGTGATGATGCAAGTGATGATGCTCGCGGTGCCGGGGTACGTCGCCGCGCGCGGCGACATTGCGCCCGACATCGAGCAACTGCTGCGCATCGCGCAACTCGTACTGACGGTGCCATTGCTGGCGTTCTGCGCATGGCCACTGGTGCGTGCGGCAGCGAGCCAGCTGCGGGCACGTGCAATCGGCATGGACCTGCCGATCGTGCTGGGGCTCGGCGCGGCGTTCGGCGCATCTCTGGTCGCAACCGTGCGTGCGCAGGGGCCGGTGTACTTCGACTCGATCGCCCTGTTCGTTGCGCTCGTGCTCGGCGTGCGCTGGTTGCAGACGCGCGCGCTCGGCGCGGCGCATCGCCACGTCGAATCCGCATTACGCGGGGCCCAGATCATCGCGCAGCGGCTGCGCGGTTATCCCGGCTCGATGATGACCGAGGCGGTCGCTTCCGAAGCGCTCGCGGTTGGCGACCACGTGCTGGTGCCGCCAGGGGAAACGGTGCCGGCCGATGGCGTCGTAGTCCATGGCGCGTCGACCGTGTCGCAAGCCTGGCTGACCGGCGAGGCGACGCCGTTTGAACTGGCGACGGGCGGCGACGTGTCTGCCGGCGCAGTCAACCTCGATCAGCCCGTCATCCTGCGGGTGCAACGGGCGGGCGACGCGGCGTCACTCGCGGCGCTGCGCCGTCTGGTCGACGATGCCGGCCGCGCCCGTCCACGCGTGGTGGAGATCGCCAACCGCGTCGCGGTTGTGTTTCTTTGGGCGTTGCTGGCAGTCACCGCCGCCACGGTGGTCGGCTGGTGGATCGTGGATCCGGCACGCGCGTTGCCGAGTGCGATTGCCGTTCTTGTTGCCACGTGCCCGTGCGCACTTTCGCTGGCGGCACCGGCCGCGCTTGCAGCCGTGCAATCCGCGCTCGCTCGGCGCGGCGTGCTGACCGCGCGCCTTGCCGCGGTGGAGCGCCTGGCGCAAGTCGACACGCTGGCCTGCGACAAGACCGGCACGCTCACGTTGCCGGTGCCGGAGCTGATGCGCATCGTGCCGCTGCGCGGCCTCGATGCGACCACGTTGCTTGCACGTGCTGCGGCGCTGGAGGCGCTCTCCAATCATCCGTTCGCACGCGCGCTCACGCGTGCGGCGCGTGCTTCGGGAATCACCGCTCCGGTAGTGACCGACGGCGTAGTCGCGGCGGCCGCCGGCGTCGAAGGTTTGGTCGAGGGCAAGCGGCTGCGCATCGGCAAGCCGGACTACGCGCTCGGCCTGGTAACGCGCGAGCCGCTTCCGGTAGCCGGGCGGTTGCTCAAACGCCTTGAACAGGAAAAACTGCGCGCAGCAAGCGTGGTCGTGCTGGCCGATCCCGCAGGCCCGTTGGCGCTGTTCGCGTTTGGCGAGGTTTGTCGGCCAGGCGCGGCGGCTCTGGTGCGCGAAGTGCAGTCTGCGGGCATCCAGATGCTGCTCGTTTCGGGCGATCGGCGCGAAGCGGTCGAGCGGGTTGCGCGCGAACTGGGCATCGGAACCGAGGACGCGCGCAACGTGTTCGCGCTTCAGACGCCGGAAAGCAAACGCCAGATCATGACCGCACTGCAGGCGCAAGGGCGGCGCGTTGCAATGCTGGGCGACGGCATGAACGACGCACCGGTGATCGCGCAGGCCGACGTGTCGATCGCACTTGCCGAGGGCGCAACGCTGGCGCAAGCGCGCGCCGATTTCATCGCATTGCATTCACGCGCGACCGACGTTGCCGCCTTGTTCGCCGGCAGCCGCAACGCGATGCGCATCGTGCGCCAGAACCTGCTTTTTGCCGTCGCTTACAACGTGATCGTGATTCCGCTGGCCGCCCTGGGATATCTCACCCCCGCGCTCGCCGCGGTCGGAATGGCGGCGAGCTCGCTGCTCGTGGTGGTTAACGCGCTGCGCGCACGTTCGATCGAGCCTGCGGCTGCGAAAGCGGGCGCGTCCGAATGATGCGCTGAGCATCGACCCGGTCCCGGGTCTCTCTGCGATCCCCACGCCATCCGCGCTGGAGATCAAGCCGATAGCCGTGCAAACAGGGTCGCAGCCGCGAGTGGCACACCCAAGGCGACTTGCCGCTTGAGTGTTGCCGGCAGCATGCGAGTCTTGAATGCTGCTTGCTATCATCGAATCGACCCTCACTTCAGAGGTGTCTGCAAGAGACGATCGTCTTACACGCCGTATCGCCGTCCCTGCCATGAAAAGCGCTCAGATCCGCGACGAGTTCCTCCGCTACTTCGAGTCGAACGGGCACACGATCGTGCGCGCTTCGAGCCTGGTGCCGGCCAACGATCCGACGCTGTTGTTCGTGAATTCCGGCATGGTGCAGTTCAAGGACGTGTTCACGGGTCGCGAGAAGCGCCCTTACACCCGCGCGGCCACCGCGCAGAAGTCGCTGCGCGCCGGCGGCAAACACAACGACCTGGAGAACGTCGGCTATACCGCGCGCCATCACACGTTCTTCGAAATGCTGGGCAATTTCAGCTTCGGCGACTACTTCAAACGCGAGGCGATTCGTTACGCCTGGGATTTGCTCACGCGGGTCTACAAGCTGGCGCCGGAAAAACTGTGGACCACGGTCTACATCGATGATGATGAAGCGTTCGATATCTGGACGCGCGAGATCGGCGTGCCACCCGAACGCTGCATTCGCATCGGCGACAAACCCGGTCAGCCGCAATACGTCTCCGACAATTTCTGGCAGATGGCCGACACCGGTCCCTGCGGCCCTTGCAGCGAAATCTTCTACGACCATGGCCCGTCCGTGCAAGGTGGGCCGCCCGGATCGCCGGATGCCGACGGCGACCGCTACATCGAGATCTGGAACCTGGTGTTCATGCAGTTCGACCGCGACGCGGCCGGCAAGCTGACGCCGCTGCCCAAACCGTGCGTCGATACCGGCCTGGGCCTGGAGCGGCTTGCGGCGGTGCTGCAGAACAAGCACTCGAACTACGAAATCGACCTGTTCCAGAACCTGATCCGCGCCGCGGCGCGCGAGACGCACACCAAGGACCGCGACGCCCCATCGCTCAAGGTCATCGCCGATCACATTCGCGCTTGTAGTTTTCTGATTGCCGATGGTGTGATCCCGGGCAACGAAGGCCGCGGTTACGTACTGCGCCGGATCATCCGGCGCGCGCTGCGTCATGGTTACAAGCTCGGCCAGAAGCAGCCTTTCTTCTATCGCCTCGTGCCCGACCTGGTGAAAGAGATGGGCGATGCCTATCCGGAATTGCGCGAGCAGCAGGCGCGCATCGAAGGTGTGCTCAAGCAGGAAGAAGAGCGTTTTGGCGAGACGCTCGAAAACGGCATGAAGATCCTGGAGGCGGCGCTCGGCCAGCGCAGCAGCGGCGATGCGCGTTTGCTCGATGGCGAGACCGTGTTTCTGCTCTACGACACCTACGGCTTCCCGGTCGATCTGACCGCCGACATCTGTCGCGAGCGCGGCATCGCGGTCGACATGGCGGGTTTCGAGCAGGCGATGGAACGCCAGCGCGAACAAGCGCGTGCGGCCGGCAAGTTCAAGAGTGCGGCCGGGATCGAATATGCCGGCGACAAGACCCGCTTCGTCGGCTATGAGCACTTGAACGCAGAAGCGACCGTGAAGGCGCTGTATGCCGAAGGCAGCGCGGTCGACGAGATCGGCGCGGGTACGCGGGCGATCGTGGTTCTCGACACAACGCCGTTTTATGCGGAATCGGGCGGGCAGGTGGGCGATGCCGGCCAGCTGATCGGATCGCGCGGAACCTTCGAGGTGCAGGACACGCAGAAGATCCAGCCCGACGTATTCGGCCACCATGGTGTGCTCAAGACCGGCGCGCTGCGCGTCGGCGAGAAGGTGCGGGCGCAGGTCGATGGCGAACGGCGTGCGCGCACGGTGCGCAATCACTCGGCGACGCACCTCATGCACAAGGCATTGCGCGAAGTGCTGGGCCCGCACGTGCAACAGAAGGGCTCGTTGGTCGATGCCGAGAAGACGCGCTTCGACTTCAGTCACGATGCGCCGCTGACGGCGCAGCAGATGCGCCAGGTAGAAGTGCTTGTCAACCGCGAGATCATTGCCAACCAGCAGACGCAGGCGCGCATCATGAGCTTCGACGATGCCGTGCGCGCTGGTGCGATGGCGTTGTTCGGCGAAAAATACGGCGATGAAGTGCGCGTGCTCGACATTGGCAGCTCGCGCGAGTTGTGCGGCGGGACCCACGTCGAGCGCACCGGCGA
>DASQAE010000103.1:0-3823 GCA_035635915.1 Burkholderiaceae bacterium
CGTCGCGACGCTGGCGATCATCGCGCCGCCCGTCGCCGCGCGCCGTGTCGGCTTGCTGATCGCGCTGGCCGTCACGCTGCCCGTCGCGCTTGCCGTCTCGACCGCGATCGCGTTGTTTCTCGTCGCGACCGCCGCGGTCACGGCGCGGTTGGCGTCGATCGTCACGCGGCGGACGGTCCTGTGATTCGCGCTTGGGTGCGGTCGGAGTAGCCGGCACTTCAATGGCGGGCGTAAGCGATGGCGCGGGTGCACCCGCGATCCAGCGTTTGACGCGAGTCCACAGCGAAGCCTCGGCCGCCGGGACAACGATAAGCGGAACTGGCGGCGTGGCCGGTGGCGGTGCAACGACCGGCGCCGGCGTCTGTGGAAGGATGCCGCGCACCACGGCCTCTTGTTTCGGCTTGGGGCGCTCGCCGTCAGACTGGATAGCACCGTAGACGATTTCAGTCGGTGGTGCCTCGGCGCGTTCGAAACTTGTCTTCACGGATTCGAGTCGCTCGTCGTCGTGCCGCAAGCGCTCGACCTTGTAATGCGGCGTTTCCAGGAATTTGTTCGGGATCAGCACGATCGAGACGCGCAGGCGCGCTTCGAGTTTCGCGATGTCCACCCGCTTCTCGTTGAGCAGGAACGTGGCCACCTCGACCGGCACTTGGGCATGGATCGCGGCGGTTCCTTCCTTCATCGCTTCTTCCTGCAGGATGCGCAGGATGTGCAGCGCCGAACTTTCGGTGTCGCGGATCACGCCGACGCCGTTGCAGCGGGGGCACGTCACATGGCTGCCTTCGTTCAGGGCGGGGCGCAAGCGCTGGCGCGACAACTCCATCAAACCGAAGCGCGAAATCTTGCCCATCTGCACGCGCGCGCGGTCGTAATGCAGCGCCTCTTTCAAACGCGTCTCGACACTGCGCTGGTTCTTGCCTTCCTCCATGTCGATGAAGTCGATCACGATCAGGCCACCCAGGTCGCGCAGGCGCAGCTGGCGCGCGACTTCGTCAGCCGCCTCAAGGTTGGTCTTGGTGGCGGTCTCCTCGATATCGGCGCCCTTGGTGGCCCGCGCCGAGTTGACGTCGACCGCGACCAGCGCCTCGGTATGGTCGATCACGACCGCACCGCCGGATGGCAACGGAACGGTGCGCGAGTAGGCGGTTTCGATCTGGTGTTCGATCTGGAAGCGCGAAAAAAGCGGAACGTCATCCTTGTAGCGTTTGACGCGCGCGACCATGTCCGGCATGACGTGCGCCATGAACTGGCGCGCCTGCTCGGCGATTTCGTCGGTGTCGACCAGGATTTCGCCGATTGACGGATGGAAGTAATCGCGGATCGCGCGGATGACGAGGCTGGATTCCTCGAAGATCAGGAAGGGCGGCTGGTTCAGGCGCTTGTTCTTCTGGCCGTCGCTGCTAGCGTCGCGGGTCGAGTTTCCGGCGGGGTCGCGGTACATCGGTGCCGACGCTTCGTCGATCGCGTGCCACAGTTGCAGCAGGTAGTTCAGATCCCACTGCAGTTCCTCGACCGCCCGCCCGATACCGGCGGTGCGCGCGATGACGCTCATGCCGTTCGGCAGCTCAAGCTTGTCGACCGCCTCGCGTAATTCCTGCCGGTCCTCGCCCTCGACCCGGCGCGAGACACCGCCGCCGCGCGGGTTGTTGGGCATCAGCACGAGGTAACGTCCGGCGAGCGAAATGAAGGTGGTTAGTGCGGCTCCTTTGTTGCCGCGCTCCTCTTTTTCGACCTGGACGATGAGCTCCTGTCCCTCCTTCAACGCGTCCTGAATGCGCGCGTTGCGCACGTCAACGCCTTCCTTGAAGTAGACGCGGGAGATCTCCTTGAAGGGAAGAAAACCGTGGCGCTCTTCCCCGTAGTCGACAAAACAGGCTTCCAGGCTCGGTTCGACCCGGGTAACGATGCCCTTGTAGATATTGGATTTGCGCTGTTCGCGCCCGGCGGTTTCGATGTCGATGTCGATGAGCTTTTGCCCGTCGACGATGGCCACCCGCAGTTCCTCTGCGTGGGTGGCGTTGAAGAGCATCCTCTTCATTCAGCACTCCTTGCGCCGTTCGTGGCGCGGGTGCCGAATCGGGTCGTAACAGCCGCGCTAGCGCGCGGCGCAGGCGGGCAAGACTTCTGGCTCGTGAAGTGCCGCTCGCGGCGAAGCGCTTGCACGCCGCCGCGCAGTACGGGCGTACCGTGCTGGGTAGCGAAGAAGTGTTGCGATCTTCACGAAGACTGCGGCCTGAGGTTTGCCTTCATCCATCGCCGGCCTCGTGGGCCGGCGCGGAACGGGATTCGACTCGATTCAGCCGGGTCGTGGCTTGCGACGCCTGCGACCCATTGGGTTGCACCGACGATGCGCTTGCCGCCTCTTCACGGCGCAGCGCACCGCACTTAGCCCAGGCAGCAACAAAGGCAGCCGGGGCATCCGGATCGGTCGCGTTTGCGCACGGGGCCGCACAAGTGGCGGCGGCGGCGTCGCTAGAATCCGGCCCTGTCGGGCGAGGGTGTCAAGGGGCCTCTCGTACGCGCCGACCGGCGCGGGGCCGACCTTGGCAAGCGCCGCAACCAACGCGGGCACCACCTCAGTCCAACTCAGGCGAGTATAGGGAAGATGCAGACCGTCAGCAAAAGAAGGCCTGGCGGTCAACCGGATCCAGCCCGCTCCAACACGCGATCCCGAACGGCTGACTCAGCGGTCGCACCGGACCAGGTGTCCTACGTCACAGTCGGCGACGACGGGGTGGGCCAGCGGCTGGACAATTTTCTGCTGAAGCTGGCCAGAGGAGTCCCCAAGAGCCACATCTATCGCATCGTGCGTAGCGGCGAAGTGCGCATCAATCGGGCGCGTGCGGGCGCCGACCAGAGGCTCGCGCTGGGCGACCAGGTGCGGATTCCGCCGCTGCGACTCGCGTCGCGGGTCGCGCGTCCGCCGGCGCCCGCAGCCATGCCGCCGGTCTTGTTCGAGGACGAACACCTGCTCGTCGTCGACAAGGCGGCCGGATCCGCGGTTCACGGCGGCAGCGGCGTAGCGTTCGGCGTGATCGAGCAGGTGCGCATGGCGCGGCCCAATCAGCCATTCCTGGAACTCGTGCACCGCCTCGATCGGGAGACCTCGGGCGTGCTGCTGCTCGCGAAGACCCGACGTGCGCTGCTCGGCATGCACGCGCAGATGCGGGAAGGGAAAGTCGAGAAGCGTTATCTGGCCCTGGTGCGCGGCAGCTGGACCAATGCGCGCCAGCATGTGCGCGCGGCGCTGCGCAAGTTCGTCACCCCGGGCGGAGAACGACGCGTGGCGGTCGATCCCGAAGGGGCGCCCTCGCATACGGTCATCAATCTGAGGCAGCGTTTCGGCGCCTATTCGCTGTTGGACGTGGAGTTGCGCACCGGACGCACACACCAGATCCGGGTTCATCTGGCGCATCTCGGCTTCCCGATTGTCGGCGACGACAAATACGGCGACTTCGATCTGAACAAACGCTTGGACAGAGGAGAGGAGGGCACACGCCTGCAACGGATGTTCCTGCATGCGATGCAAATGCGTTTCAACCACCCGGTGAGCAGCGAACCGATGGATCTACAGTCACCCTTGCCCAGGGAATGCGCGGAGTTCCTGCGTGAACTCACAAACGCTTGAGCGCTTCGACCTGGTCGTGTTCGACTGGGATGGCACGCTGATCAACTCAACTGCCACCATCGCGCGATCGATCCAGCAGGCGGCGGCCGATCTCGGCCTGCGCGTGCCCGACTTCGAAGCGGCATCGCATGTGATTGGATTGGGCTTGCAAGACGCGCTTGCGCGCGCGGTTCCGGATTTGCGGCCGGATAGGGC
>DASQAE010000104.1:0-3753 GCA_035635915.1 Burkholderiaceae bacterium
CGAGCATTGCGAAGTCGCCTTGCGCAAAATTCACTACATTGGTGGCGCGGTAGATCAGCACGAATCCAAGCGCGACCAGCGCGTAGATGCTGCCCACGCCAAGCCCGGTGAACAGCAGCTGCAGCGAGATGCCCATCGTCCGGTCTGCCCGCCGGCCGGTGCGCGCGTCAGTCGTTGAACTCGACGTGTTTTTCGAAGACGATCGTGCCGTTGTTGTTGCGCACGATGTTGTAGCCGTGCAGGCCGTCGCCGTTCTGGTCGAAGTTGAAGGTGCCTTCGGCGCCGGCAAAACCCTTCGTGCCGAGGATCGCCTTGCGGATCGCTTCCGGATCGGTGCTCTTGGCCGTGTTGATGGCGCGCGCGAGCAGCGTCATCGCGTCATAAGTCCACGACGAGAAGACGTCGGGCGTCGACTTGTAAGTTGCCTCGTACAACTCGGCGAACGCCTTGGCCGCTGGGCTGGAGTCGCGATTGAAGTCGACCACCGCATAACTTCCGTAAAGCGCGGGGCCGGCCAGCTTGAGCGCAGTCGTGGTGACGGTCGTCGGTGATCCGACCCAGGAAATCGTTACCCCCAACTGGCGCAACTGCTTGGCGAAGATGCCCTGGTCGGGTTCGAAGGTCATGTACGTGCCCATCACCTCCGCGCCCGACTGCTTGACGGCGAGGGCGACCGGAGTGAAGTCCTGCGAGTTGTTGGTGTAGCCCTGCACCAGCGCCGTGGTGGCGCCGAGTTTATTCAGCGCTTCGGAAAGATTCTTCATGCCGTTCGTCCCGAACGCGTCGGTCGAATGCACGATCGCCCATTTTTTGAGCTTCAGAACGTTGACGCCATAGTCGGCGATCACGCGCGCTGAGTAGGTGTCGTTCGGACGGAAACGGAACAGCCACGGATTCCCCAGCCGCGTGAGCTGCGGATCGGTGCCGCCGATCATCACCGGCTTGCCTGTCCTCAGGATGTCGGGCGCCATCGCGTGGACCTGCGTGCTGCGGATCGAGCCGATAAAAGCAGGGATCGACGCGTCACCCGCAAGTTTGCTGAACGCGAGCACTGCGCCGGGATTGGTCGTCTGGTCGTCCTCGACCACGAGCTCGATCTGGCGCCCCAGCACACCGCCGGCCTTGTTGATCTGTTCGACGGCGAGCTTCGCGCCGTTCTGCTGAAACCGTCCCGACTCGGCGCCCGGGCCCGTGAGCGGCGCGACCATGCCGATCTTCAGCGTGTCGGCTGCAGACGAGGTCAGTGGGGCGAGGGCGCTGGCGGCGGCAGCGAAGGCGAAAGCGAGCGTGTGGAAACGCATGGGGTCTCCTCCTTGGGCGATGCACGTTGGTCTTTGCGACTCTGGCCTGCAATCCATCATACCGCTGGCTCGCAGTGCGCAAGCATTTCGCTGTCGCATGGCAAGAACGCCGCCCGCTCAAGAGCTCAGGAAAATGCAAACTCCCGCGCCGGCGAGTTCGAATGACAGCTGATCGAGCGTGGCGTTGAAGGGCTGGCCAGACACCTCGCGCCAATGCTCGACGCGCAGCGGCAGCGTCTGCAGCGGCACGTGGACGACGGCATCGCTGCCGCGATTGACGGCGACGATCGAGGCCTGCTGATCCGTATAACGCGCGAACGCGAACCAATCGTCACCGACGGCAAGGGTCTGGTATGCCCCGTGTCGCCACTCGACCCGCGCGCGGCGCATGGTCGCCATGGCGCGGAAATACTCGAACAGCGTTTGGTTCCAGTGATCGCGGTTCCCGTCGAAGCAGCGGCGGCAGTCCGGGTCTTGCCAGCCTTCGAGGCCGATTTCATCGCCGTAGTAGATGCAGGGCACACCGGGGTAGGCAAACAGCAGCGAAACCGCCACTTTCATGCGCCGCGTGTCGGTGCCGAGCAGCGAGAAAAAGCGCGCGGTATCGTGACTGCCGAGCAGGTTCAACTGCGCGAGCTGGTTGGCGTACGGAATCGACGCACGCGCCCGCGTCAGCCATTGCTCGAATTCGCGCGTGCTCAGCCGGATCGGCTGATAGGAGATGTCTAGCCGCGCCATCCACGCGCGTACCGGGTGCGCGAACCCGTAATAGTTCATCGCACCGTCTTCCTGCTCGCCCTGCAACCAGCGCGTCGCTTCCGAAAAGTGTTCGCCGAGCACGTAGGCGTCGGGGCTCTCGGCGCGGATTGCACGCCGGAACTCACGCACGTAGTGTGCATTGTTGTGCGCGCCCGGGCCTTCGCCGAGCATATGGATCACGTCGAGTCGCCAGCCGTCGATCGAATAGGGCGGGCGCAGCCAGTAGCGCAGGATCGCATCGGGCGCCTCGTAGACCGCAGCGCGCACCGCGGGCGACGCAAAGTCCAGCACCGGCAGTGACGCGTGGCCCTTCCAGCCGAGCGGCTGGTCGTTCTCATCGAAGGCGTAGAAACTTCGCCACGGTGACTCGGGCGACTGGTAAGCGCCGACGGTGTTGTGCCGGCCCCAGCGGTTGAACCACGGATGATTGGTTCCGGTGTGGTTGACGACCGCATCCAGCACCAGCTTCATGCCGCGTTCATGCAACGCGGCGCTCAGGTCTGCCAGCGCGGCGTTGCCGCCGAAGTGTGGATCGACGTTGTAGTAGTCCTCGGTGTCGTACTTGTGGTTGCTGCCGGCGGTAAACACCGGGTTCAGGTATAGCGCAGTGACGCCGAGTTCGCCGTGCAGGTAGTCGAGCTGGCGGCGGATGCCATCGAGGTCACCGCCATAGAAGCTGTTGCTGGCGTGCTCCGGGTCGATCGGGTCGCCCCAATTCTTCTGCACCACTGGATACGGTCGGCTCCCGTAGATCGTTTCAGAGCTGCGGTCGACAGGCACGCGGCCGCGCGCGAAACGATCGGGAAAGATCTGATAGAAGATCTGCTCGCGCACCCACGCAGGCGGGACGTCGCGCGGATTGACGCGAAAATGCACCTCCTCCGGAGGCAGGTGCGGATGCTGCCCATCCGCCGCGAGCCAGACCTGCGTATCGCCCAGCAACACCTTGAACGCGTAGCGCGTGACCACATTGCCGCCGTCCTGCGCCAGGATGGCCTCCCAGCGGTACAGCGCGCCACTTGGCTCCGCGATGTGCATCTTGAGCAGCGCTTCCTCGTTGTCCGGCTGGCTGCGCAGGTACACGGCCGTCACATCGTTGCGATCGGCCAGCAATGCGACGCGCCAGCCATGTTCGGTGCGAACGAGCCAGGGTGCGACGGCGGGATGCAGCAGGAACACTCGATCCTCCGAATATGAAAGCTTGCGTTGGCGCGACCTTCGCCAATCGAATGCGGCATTCTGCGGGAGATCGAAACGGACGCGTGGCATCATCCATCGGAACAAGCCGCCTCAACCGACCCGCATGGACACGACCCTCAGCAACGAGCCGCTGGTCCGCATCCGCGATCTAAGCAAGGCCTTCGCGGGTGTGCAGGCGCTGGCTTCCGTTCACTTCGAGTTGCGCGCCGGCGAGGTACACGCGCTGATGGGTGAAAACGGCGCGGGCAAGTCCACGCTGATGAAGGTGCTGGCAGGCGTCTATCAGAAAGACGCGGGCGACATCGTCTTCGACGGCCAGAGCGTCGAGTTGGCGACGCCGCGTGCGGCGCAGGACATGGGCATCGCGACGATTCATCAGGAACTCAACCTGATGAACCACCTGAGCGCGGCCCAGAACATCTTCATCGGCCGCGAGCCGCGCGGGCGCTTCGGGCTGTTTCTCGACGAGGCTGCGCTGAACGCGAAGGCGCAG
>DASQAE010000105.1:0-2997 GCA_035635915.1 Burkholderiaceae bacterium
ATGTCGGGTCCCGGGCAGGGCGCGTGTAAGGTTTTTTCTTACACGGCTGCCTTTCTCCTCTGAAAACGGCTTCTTCAGCGCTTCGGGTGGCAACGCGGCCACTCAAGTTCGATCGCCGCCCGCCGATCAATGGGCTGTTCAGGCGCCTGTCCTAGTTGCACCGAATGCGCTGAACCGGAGTGCAAGAGGACGTTCGTAATCCGCGCCAAAGCGGAGGCGAACCGGAAACCGCAAGACCGACTAGATCAGTTACGCAACGAGAAACGTTTTTCTCCCCCGCCCTGCGCGCCGCGGCGACTCCGGTCCCCGGCGCGCTTTTTTTTCTAGCGCCGGTTGCTCGTGTCGCGCCGGCGCAGGCCTTGCTCCAATTTCATCTACGCGTAAGGAACTTGGGTCCCGGCCTTCGCCGGGACGACGAGTGAGGCTCTGTTAAAGGTGCGATGACGCCGGAACAAAAATGGTGTTCACCCCAATCGCAATTTGTTCGTCGTGCGAATGCAGGTAACAAGTGCCAGACGTTTCTCCTCTCTCATACACAACGTCTCGATCCAATCGGACTAGCGCGAATTCATGCTGCTTCTCATCCGATCGTTTAATGGACGTAGAGGGTCGTGTTCGGAGGGCTCCCTAAAGTTCGCCGCGCTGTGGCCCGATAAGCAACCTAACGCGGCGCCGAACGAGTACCTAACGGATCCGGGACGCGTGGCGACGGATGTCTCAAAGACAGCCGCTGCGCAAAAAAAGGTCAGCAAGCCTGCAAAAAGCGGCTGCTATTCGAGAGTGAAGGAAAGGAGCTAGGAAATGCCACAAATCATCAACACCAACATCATGTCGTTGAACTCACAACGCAACCTGAACCAGTCGGCGTCTGCGATGGCCACGGCCGTCCAGCGCCTGTCGTCGGGTCTGCGTGTCAACAGCGCAAAGGACGACGCTGCAGGTCTGGCGATCGCCGAGCGCATGAGCGCGCAAGTTCGCGGCATGAACGTTGCAATCCGCAATGCCAACGATGCGATCTCGTTGTCGCAGGTTGCTGAAGGTGCCCTGGGCACGGTCGGCAACATGCTGCAACGGATGCGTGAACTCGCAGTGCAGTCTGCCAACGCGACCAACGGCGCGGGCGACCGCTCGAACCTGGACGCGGAATTCCAGCAGCTCGGTTCGGAAATCACGCGCGTTCTGCAGAACACCAAGTTCAACGGCCTTGCGATCATCGGTGCCAACGCTGGTACGCAGACGTTCCAGGTCGGTGCTGGTTCGACCGACACGATCGCCGTGACGACCACGCGTCTGGACAACAACGCCAACGTTACCGCCGTGACCAGCACCAACGTCACGACGGCGACCAACGCCACCGCGGCAATCGACCTGGTCGACACCGCGCTCACCACGATCAACAACGAGCGCGCGTTGTACGGTGCCACCCAGAACCGGTTCGAGTCGGTGATCAGCGGCCTGCAGATCAACGTCGAAAACCAGCAAGCTGCTCGCAGCCGGATCGTCGACACCGACTACTCGGCCGAGACCGCCGCGCTGACGCGTGCGCAGATCCTGCAACAAGCGGGTGTCGCGATGCTGGCGCAAGCGAATGCTTCGCCGCAAAGCGTGCTCTCCCTGCTCCGCGGATAAGCGACAGCGGAAAGAAAAAGGGGCCTCAGGCCCCTTTTTTTATTGCCGCCGGGGCGACACAAGACCACGCATTTCGCCGGGTGATGCCGCAGCGACATGAAGGCGGGATTCTTTGTTCCACCCTCTAAAGTTGCCGTCCTGATCAGCCGAAAAAACGTGTAAGTCCAGAATCCTGCGGAGGGCAGCCAACATGTCTGCCGACCTTTTCGTCCTGCCCACCGGGCAGCGCACCATCGAAGTCAAGAGCACGCCACGCAGCCAGGGCCGGCCGGCCCCTGCGCCGGCACCGCAGGCGCAGCCTGAAAAAGAGGTCTCGGCGGCCGAAGCGCGCAAGGCGATCGCTGCTGCGAACGATCAACTGCGGCAAATAAACAGTGAATTGACGTTCCAATTGGACAATGACACGGGTCGCATCGTCGTTAAGCTGATCGATCGAAACACGCGCGAAGTGTTGCGCCAGACGCCGACCAAGGAAGCGCTTGCGATTGCCCGCGCGCTTTCCGAAGGCGAAGGCAGCGGCCGGATCGTCAAGGTCAACGCCTGACGGCGCGCACGTCCAAGCAGAGGCGGGTATGACCATCAGCGGTTCAGGAGCGATCGACGTCAACAGCATCGTCACGCAGTTGATGACGATCGAACGGCGGCCGCTGGATGTCCTGCAGCAGCGCGAAACCGATATCAAGTCGAAGCTCACCGCGTTTGGCCGCGTGCAGAGTGCCGTTTCGGCGCTGCAGGACAGCGTCGCGAAGCTGCGCCAGAACACCGCGTTCGCCGCAGCCAGGGCGACCGTTACTGGCGAAGGCGCCACGGCAGTGGCGGGCACCGGCGCGGTTACCGGGCGGTTCGCAGTTTCTGTGACCTCGCTTGCGCGCGCGCAATCGACGGCATCGGCCGCAGTTGCCACCGCAACCACGAGTATTGGAACGGGCGCGCTGACGATTCGCAGTGCCGATGGCAACACGGTGCTGGCGACCATCAATATCGGCGACACCGGAACCGGCACGTTGACCGAGGCGCGTGACGAAATCAACGCCGCCGGCATCGCGGTCAAGGCATCGCTCGTCAACGACGGCGGCCAGGTGCGCCTGGTGCTCAATTCGAGCCAGACCGGTGCTGCGAACGGATTTCAAGTGAGCGTGGGTGCCGGTCTGACGGGTGTCTCGTTCACGAATACACAAGCGGCGCAGAACGCGTCGTTCTCAGTCAACGGACTTGCGCTGACCTCGGCAAGCAATACCGTCGCCGACGCAGTCGCGGGCCTGACCATTACGTTGACCAAGCAGCCGCCTGCCGGGTCGGCACCGGGCACGACGATCGACTCCGAGGTCGCGGTCGATCTCGATCCCGACACCGTGCGCGCGGGCGTCG
>DASQAE010000106.1:0-2427 GCA_035635915.1 Burkholderiaceae bacterium
TCAGCCACCGCACGCGCAAGCGCGCTCGCCGTCGCCGCGCGCTGGCGCGTAAGCCCGATATCGATCAACCGCTGCAAGCGCGCTTGTGCGACCTCCTCTGCGGGTGGCCCGTGGCGCCGCAGTTGCGCGTGCGGCGTGTCCGCCGCCGCACCGAATGTCTCGGCGAAACGTCCGAACAACGTGGTCGCCGCCTTGACCGAAACCTGCTGCCCGAGCACAGCGCGCAGCGCGAGTTCGAAACCATCGAATGCACCGGGCACGCGCAATCCTGGCCGGCGCTTGAGCAACGGCCGAATGCGCGGATCGCTGCGCAGCTGTTCCTCGATGACGAGGGGATTCGCGTCAAGATCGAACATCCGGCGCAGGCGCGCGAGCAGCGGCGTAAGAACCGGCAGCAACTCGACCGCAACCTCGACCTGCAGCGCGGGTTTCGTCGTGAGCGGCACCGCGGAAATCCAGCCGCGTTTGCCATTGACTTCCACCGTGCGCAGGTAACGCGCGCCATCGACGCCTTCAACACCGGCCGCGCCGCGCGTCACCAGGAACTGCCGCAACGCGTCCCACGCGAGCGGCGGCCGATACGCAAGCTGCAACTGGATCGATCCTTCCGAGCGCGCGCCCTTTTGTTTGCGCAACGCGCCCGGATTCAGTCGATAGTGCGACTGGAAACATGCGTTAAAACGGCGCACGGAAGAAAAACCGCTTGCAAACGCCACCCGTGACAGCGGCAACGTCGTTTCCGTCAGCAACTGCTTCGCTAGCAGCAGCCGGCGAGTTTGTGCGAGTTCGATCGGCGTGACGCCGTACTCGGCGATCAGCGCGCGGCGAAGCTGGCGCGAGCTCAGGCCGTATTCGCCCGCAAGGCGCTCGCTGTCGCCTTCATTAAGTGCACCGGCCTCGATACGCGCGGCGAGCCAGTGCGCCGCGGCGCGAACCGCGTCGACCGGCGCGACAGTGCGCGCCACGCCCGGTGCGATCTCCGGCCGGCAGATCAGGCAGGGCCGAAACCCTTCCCGCTCCGCCGAGGCCGCGTTCGCAAAAAAACGGACGTTTTCCCTCTTCGGCGTGCGCGCCGTGCAGATCGGCCGGCAGTAGATGCCGGTCGTCGACACGCCGACAAAAAACCCGCCGTCGAAGCGGCTGTCGCGAGCCTTGAGCGCGGCGTAGCAATGTTGTGGCTCGAGTGTCATCGCGCCACTGTAATCCTGTAGGCGCACCGGGTCTGGCCGTTTTCGGACACGGTCATCGGAGCCCTCGGCGGCGCGACTTCAGGTGCAATTCATGTCTCCGGCCTAGTTTGGAAACGGAGGCGGTTCATTGCGATTCCCTGCTTGAAACCCAACGATCTTTCCGTGGTGCTGACCGGTGCAACCGGCAGCGTTGGCGCTGCGCTTGCGCGCGAGTTGGTGGCGCGCGGCGCGCGTGTGCTGCTGGTCGCTCGTACCGCGGCTCCGCTGGTCGCGCTCGCGCGCGAACTTGCCCGGGAAGATGACAACCGCCACCGCATCGACGCGCTCGCCGCAGACGTAACGAGCGCGTCTGCGCGCATCGGCATCCGCGACGCCGCGGTCGCGCGCAATGTAAATGCGCTGATCAACGCCGCGAGCGCAGACGAACCCGGGCCGCTGTACGAACTCGATGCGACGCGCGTCGACGCCGTGCTGCAGACGAACCTCGGCGCGGCGATGCAGCTCACCCGCGCGCTCCTGCCGCATCTGTTGCGCCAGCCCGAGGCGCGGGTGCTGAACCTCGGCTCGGCGCTCGCTCTCACCGCGCTGCCCGGCGCTGCCGTCTACAGCGCAAGTCAGTTCGGCCTGCGCGGATTTGCGGAGGCGTTGCGGCGCGAACTGGCGGATACCAACGTACGCGTGCAATTTCTCGGCCGACAACCAGCGTCGCCCGTGCATGACCCGCACGAACTGGACGAGGACCAGGTGCGGGAGCGCAGCGAGGTGCCAGAGTACGTCGCGAGCGTGGCGCTGCGCATGCTGCTCGCCGGCTCCAGCGAGCGCTTTCTCGGCATTTCCAACACGGTGCTCGGGCGGCTCAATGCGTTAATGCCGTTGTGGCTCGACAGCACGCTGAAGCGTCGCCACGTCGTGCCGCGCAGGCGCAAAGCTGCGCCGACTTGATCGCGCTGTAACTACGCGGGCGCAAGGCTGGCGCGCCGGCGCAACTCGACGCGCAGCCCTGCCGATCCGCCGGTTCCGCCGCCGTTGCCGAAGCGCACTTCCAGTCCGTGTAACGCGGCGATGCGGCGCACGATCGAAAGACCCAGGCCGCTGCCGCTTTCGCTTTGCCCGCCCACGCGATGAAAGCGGTCGCCGAGACGTGCCAACTGCTCCGGCGACACGCCCGCACCCTGGTCTTCGACCACGATCCGATCGGGTTCGAAGAACACGTGCACGTGGCTGCCGAACGGTGAGT
>DASQAE010000107.1:0-1724 GCA_035635915.1 Burkholderiaceae bacterium
GCAGAGGTCACGGAACTGACTGACGCCGAGTTGCTGCCGGTGGCGCACGCGGTGGCGCGGCTCGCCTTGGCGCAACTCGACAGTGGCGACCTGCAGCTCACGCCGCTCGGACGCCGCTACGTGGAAGGCGAACGTGCGCTACGCCAGGAGATCTTCGGCCAACAGTTGCTGACCCATGTGCCGCTCGCTGCCCACATCCGACACAGCCTGGAACAGGAGCCGAGTGGGCAGCTGCCGGAAAAACCGTTCCTACGCCTGCTGAGCGAACAGCTCGACGCGGCCGAAGCCGAGCGTGTTCTGCAGACCGTGATTGCGTGGGGTCGCCACGGGGAGGTGTTCGAGTACGACTACACGACTGGGATGATCCGGCTGCCTACCGGGGACGAAGCCGTGGCGGCGTCTTGAGAGGCAACGTCTTGCGCTTGCTCATCTGGCCACGTTGCGGCGCATCGCTAGCGCAAACCGGTGCAGGAGTTCCATCACGAACGCCTCAGGGCGACGCCGCCTGAGCTGGCTGAGGTTTAGCTAGACTCGCAAGCGTCGTCCGACGTTCTTTCCTTTGCCCTATCAGGCGCGCCAGCGCACGCAACAATCGATCCCTCGAAGTCGCGCCGCATGTTCGAACCCGCGTTCGCCCTGCTCGGCGCACCGATCACCTGGCTGGAACTCTGGGCGTTCGTGCTGGCGTTGGCCTGCGTGGTTTGCAACGTACTCGAGATCCACTGGGGCTGGCCGCTCGCCATCGCGAGCAGCGTCTTGTATGCGTGGCTCTTTTACGCATCGAAACTCTACGGCGAGGGAGGCCTGCAGTTGTACTTCGCTGCAGCCTCCGCGTGGGGCTGGTGGCAATGGTTGTTCGGCAAACGCGTGGCTGCCGCAGGGACTTCCGAGCCGCTCATGATCGCGCGCCTTGGCGCACGCGCACGCGTGCTCATCCTTTGCTGCTGGTTTGTGGCCTGGCCGCTCGCGGGGTTGCTGCTTGCGCGCATTACTGACACCGACGTGCCGTTCTTCGATGCGTTCCCGACGGTCGGCAGCGTGATCGGGCAAATCCTGCTCGGACGCAAATTCATCGAAAACTGGCCGGTATGGTTGTTGGTCAACCTGGCCAGTGTTGGCCTGTTCGCCTACAAGGGCCTATGGCTGACTGCCCTCTTGTACGTCATCTTCGCGGTGCTCGCGGCAGTGGGATGGATCCGCTGGACGCGGGTGGCGGCCGCCGCATGACGCCGCGGAAAATCGCCGTCGTCGGCGGCGAGTGCACCGGCAAGACCGTCCTTTGCCAGGCGCTCGCGGCACGACTGCCGGGCCTTTGGGTGCCGGAGTACCTGCGCGAGTTCGTCGAGCGCGCCGGCCGAGCACCGGTGGCACGGGACCAGGCGACGATCTTCGCCGCCCAAGTCGAGCGCGAAGCAACCATTGTCGACGCTGCTGCGCGTTCGGGCCTCGGATGGCTGGCGTGCGATTCGGCGCCGGTCATGACCGCGATCTACAGCGAGATGTACTTCAACGATCGCAGCCTCTATGCGCCGGGCGAGCGCCATCACGCAAGCTACGCCTTCACGCTGCTCCTGGACACGGACCTGATATGGGAACCGGACGGGCTTCAGCGCGACGGGCCGGCAGTGCGGGCCGAGTCGAATGCCCGCATCAAAACCTGGCTCCAAGCGCACGGCGTTGCGTTCGCGCTCATACACGGCAGTGGCGAGGCGCGAACCAACGCT
>DASQAE010000108.1:0-12145 GCA_035635915.1 Burkholderiaceae bacterium
CGGCGCCAGGGCATCGTGCATGTGATCGGTCCGGAGCAAGGCGCGACGTTGCCCGGCATGACCGTGGTCTGCGGCGACTCTCATACCAGCACGCACGGCGCCCTCGGTGCACTAGCGTTTGGCATCGGTACCTCCGAGGTCGAGCACGTCCTGGCCACGCAGACCCTGCTGACTAAAAAGGCGAAGAACCTGCTCATCAACGTTGCGGGAGCGTTCCCGCGCGGCGTTACCGCGAAGGATCTGGTGCTGGCGATCATCGGTCGGATTGGCACCGCCGGGGGCACCGGCTGCGCGATCGAATTCGGCGGCGCGGCGGTCCGCGCGCTTTCCGTCGAAGCGCGCATGACCCTGTGCAACATGGCAATCGAAGCCGGTGCACGCTCGGGCCTTGTAGCCGTCGATGAGAAAACGATCGCGTATCTGCACGGTCGCCCACTTGCGCCGTCCGGACCCGACTGGGACAGCGCGGTCGCGTATTGGAAAACGCTGCATTCGGACGAAGGCGCGCGCTTCGATCGCGTGGTCGAAATCGATGCGCGTGCGTTGAAGCCAATCGTCAGCTGGGGCACGTCACCGGAAATGGTGGCACCCATCGATGGTTCGGTGCCCGATCCCGCGCGCGAGACCGATCCGGTCCGGCGCGAAGGTATCGAACGCGCATTGACCTACATGGGGCTCGCGCCGAACACGCTGGTAACCGACATCCACATCGACAAGGTTTTTATCGGCTCCTGCACCAACTCGCGCATCGAGGATCTGCGCGCAGCGGCTGCGGTGGTTCGCGGCCGACACGTCGCGACAAGCATCAAGCAGGCACTGGTGGTGCCGGGTTCAGGACTGGTCAAGGCGCAGGCTGAAGACGAGGGGCTTGACCGGATCTTCAAAGCAGCCGGATTCGAATGGCGCGAACCGGGTTGTTCGATGTGCCTTGGCATGAACGCCGACCGGCTTGAACCGGGTGAACGTTGCGCGTCGACCTCGAATCGCAACTTCGAGGGCCGGCAGGGACCTGGCGGACGAACCCATCTCGTCAGCCCGGCGATGGCAGCGGCCGCCGCGCTCGCGGGGCGGTTCGTCGACGTACGCACCCTTTGAGATTCGCGCCGATGCAACCCTTTCGCACCCACACCGGACTGGTCGCACCGCTCGATCGTGCAAACGTCGACACGGATCAGATCATTCCGAAGCAATTCCTGAAGTCGATCCACCGCAACGGCTTCGGGCCCAATCTCTTCGACGAGTGGCGTTACCTCGATCGAGGCCAAACGGGGATGGACAATGCCCGGCGGCCGCTGAATCCTGATTTCGTCCTGAACCAGGCGCGGTACAAGGGCGCTTCGATCCTGCTCGCGCGGCGCAACTTCGGGTGCGGTTCCAGTCGCGAACATGCGCCGTGGGCAATCGGCGAGTTCGGTTTCCGCGCCATCATTGCCCCGAGTTTTGCCGACATCTTCCTCAACAACTGCTTCAAGAACGGATTACTGCCGATCGTGCTCGACGAGGCTCGGGTCGATCGACTATTCGCTCAGGTGATGACGGCCCCCGGGTTCTCGCTTGCGATCGACCTTGACGCACAGACCGTGCGTGCGCCCGATGGCGAAGTGATGCACTTCGACGTCGACGTTTTCCGCAAGGAGTGCCTGCTCAACGGCTGGGACGATATCCAGCTCACGTTGCGGCACAAGGAGCTGATCGCCGAGTTCGAGCAGCGCCGTCTTGCGCGTTTCCCCTGGTTGGCTAAAACCACGTCGCTTTGAGGATCGTCACCGTTCCATTGCGGGGAGGGGCGGGGCGAAAACCGATCCCGCCGAGAGTTATTGCACATGAAGATCGCGGTCCTGCCGGGCGACGGCATCGGCAAAGAGATCGTCGCGGAAGCGATGAAGGTTCTGCGCGTGCTGGATGAACCGTTCGAATTCGAATTCGCCGACGTCGGCGGCGCCGCGTACGAATCAGCGGGCCACCCGTTGCCCGAAGCGACCCTGCGCATCGCCAAAGCCGCGGATGCCATCCTCTTTGGTGCCGTAGGTGACTGGAAGTACGACCGGCTCGAGCGCGCTTTACGCCCGGAGCAGGCGATTCTCGGCTTGCGCAAGCAGCTGAACCTGTTTGCCAACTTTCGTCCGGCGCTCTGTTACGCCGAACTGAGCGCCGCCTCGAGCCTGAAGGCCGAGTTGGTCGCGGGCCTCGACATCCTGATCGTGCGTGAGTTGACCGGCGACATCTACTTCGGCCAGCCGCGCGGCCGGCGTCCGGCCCCGGATGGCGCTTTCGCCGGGCAGCCGGAGGCGTTCGACACCATGCGTTATTCGCGGCCCGAGATCGAGCGTATCGCGCACGTGGCATTCGCCGCCGCGCGCAGACGCCGCAGCAAGCTGACGAGCGTCGACAAGGCCAACGTGCTCGAGACGTTCCAGTTCTGGCGCGACGTCGTTACGGAGGTGCACGCTGCGTACCCGGACGTCGAGCTCGAACACATGTACGTGGACAACGCCGCCATGCAGCTGGTGCGCGCGCCGAAGAACTTCGACGTGATCGTCACCGGCAACATGTTCGGCGACATCCTGTCCGATGAGGCGGCAATGCTTACCGGCTCGATCGGGATGTTGCCCTCGGCCTCGCTTAACGAAGACAATCGCGGTTTGTACGAACCGAGCCATGGCAGCGCACCGGACATCGCCGGCAAGGGAATCGCCAACCCGCTGGCGACGATTTTGTCCTGTGCGCTGATGCTGCGTTTCTCGCTGGCGCGACCACAACTCGCGGACCGGATAGAAGAAGCAGTGCGTAGCGTGCTCGCACAGGGACTGCGGACGGCGGATATCGCCGCGCCCGGCGAGCGCGTTGTAGGAACCGGCGCGATGGGCGACGCGGTAGTGGCGGCCCTTCGATAGAACCTGTCAGCGTGGTCGCAAGCGCTGCGTTGTTGGAAACCGGGCACTTTTTGGGAGCGTCATGAGGGTCGGATTTGTCGGTTGGCGGGGCATGGTCGGGTCGGTCCTCATGGAGCGCATGGCGGCCGAAAGGGACTTCGACTTGTTCGAGTCCGTGTTTTTCAGCGCCTCGAATGCGGGCGGTGCCGCGCCCAAGGTGGGCGGATCTGGCGGCGTACTGAAAGACGCAAACGACGTAGCCGCGTTGAAAGCCTGCGACGCCATCGTCACCTGCCAAGGCAGCGAGTACTCCACTGAGGTTCATCCGCGGCTGCGCGCGGCCGGCTGGACTGGTTACTGGATCGACGCCGCGTCGGCGCTGCGCATGAAGGACAGCGCGGTGATCATCCTCGATCCGGTGAACCGGCCGGTGATCGATCGTGCAATCCGCGCGGGCGTGAAGGACTACATCGGCGGCAATTGCACGGTGAGCCTGATGCTGATGGCGATCGACGGCCTGCTCAAGGCCAATCTCGTCGAATGGGTCACGGCGATGACCTACCAGGCCGCGTCCGGAGCCGGCGCGCAGGCAATGCGCGAGTTGATCGAGCAGATGGGCTACGTGCACATAGCGGCGAAACAGCTTCTCGCCGATCCCAAGTCGGCGATCCTCGACATCGATCGCCAGGTGACCGCGGCCTTGAACTCGGATGGTCTGCCTCGCAGCAACATCGGTGCGCCACTGGCCGGAAGCCTCATAACGTGGATCGACAAGGATCTTGGCAACGGCGTCAGCCGCGAGGAGTGGAAGGGTGGGGCGGAAGCGAACAAGATCCTGGGCCTTCCGGCGATGGGTCAGCCGGGTTCGCTGTACGTCGAGGGACTATGCGTGCGCATCGGTGCCATGCGCTGCCACAGCCAGGCATTGACGCTCAAGCTGAAGCAAGATCTGCCTCTCGCCGAAATCGAACGGCACATCGCGCGGGGCAATGCGTGGGTTCGTGTGGTTGCGAACAACCGTGAGGACAGCGTCCGCGAACTCGCGCCGGCAAGAGTGAACGGCACACTGGAAATCCCGGTTGGGCGGCTGCGCAAGCTCGCAATGGGTGGCGAATACCTCACCGCATTTACCGTCGGTGATCAGTTGTTATGGGGAGCGGCGGAGCCGCTGCGCCGGATGGTGCGCATACTGCTCGGCAAACTCCAATAGGAAAGTGACTTGGACTAAGCGCAGGGATGGCCCATTTTTCTCCCGCTTTCCGGGGACTTACTGCGGCATCTCAACTTGCCTGCCTAAGTCTCTGATGTTATGTTCGAAATTAGCTTCGACCGCCTGCAGGGGGGCATCCGTGGTTTCCCACAAAACTAGGCGCGCGCCGATTCCGTGTGCGCTTGCGCTGGCAATCGGCCTCGCACTCACCGCACCGATGGTTGATGCGGCTGGACTTGGACGCCTTTCGATTCAATCCGCACTTGGCCAACCCTTGCGTGCCGAAGTCGAGGTCACCTCGGTCGGCCGCGACGAAGCGGCCTCGCTCGCGGTGCGGCTTGCGTCGCAGTCTGCGTTCCGCCAGGCCAATCTCGAATTCAATCCGGCGCTATCGGCGTTGCGCTTCACGCTCGAGCGCAAGAGCGACAGCAGTTTTGTCGTGCGCGTCTCGTCGCTGCAGCCGGTCAACGAGCCGTACCTAGATGTGCTGCTCGAGCTCACGTGGGCGACCGGTCGCGTGTTGCGCGAGTACACCGTACTGCTTGATCCACCGGCGCTGCGTGCAACGCCCGATCTCGTGGCCCCGGTCACGCCATCGACAGCGCCTCCCGTAGCTGCGGCACCGCCCGCACCGGCGGTTGCACCGCCTCCCGCTCCAGTAGCTGCGACACCCGCACCAGCCGCCGCGGAACCGCCGGCACCAGCACCGGCACCGGCACCAGCACCAGCACCAGCACCCACTCCGCGCGCCGCCGCGGCGCCTCCGGCACCGGCCGCGGCCCCGAGCGGAGACGGCACTACCTATACGGTCAAGTCGGGCGACACGCTCGGCAAGATCGCGTTGCGTAATAAAGCTGCCGGCGTCTCGCTCGACCAGATGCTGGTGGCCATGTTCCAGGCGAACCCGAACGCGTTCACCGGCCAGAACATGAATCGCCTGATGGCCGGGCGCACTCTGGCAATTCCTTCCAACGCCGACGCGCAGGTCATTTCGCCGACCGATGCACGGCAAGAGGTTGCGGCGCAGAGCGCGGACTTCGCGCAGTACCGCAGCCGGCTCGCAAAAGCCGCGTCCGCTTCGGCACCGGTCGCAGCCGCAACGCCGCCCGCCGCGACGGGTCAGGGCCGCGTAACCACCAAGGTCGAAGACAAGTCCGCGCCTGCCAAGACCGGCGATCAGCTGAAGATCGCCAAGGCAGACCAAGCGCAGGGCGCAGGTCCCGCGGGCAAAGCGTCACAGGACGAAGCGATCGCCAAGCAGCGCGCCCTCAAGGAAGAGCAGGATCGAGCGGCTGAGCTCAAGAAGGCAAACGAGCAGTTGAAGAAGGCGCTCGAGCTGCAAAGCAAGGCCGGCGCACAAGTCCAGAAGCAGGCCGAGGCCAAGAAGGAAGAGACGGCCAAGATGCCGCCGCCTGCGCCAGTCGTACCGCCGCCAGCGCCGGTCGCAGCAGCGCCGGCGCCCGCACCGGCGCCTGCGAAGATCGAGCCGCCCAAGGTCGAACCGCCGAAGGTCGAAGCGCCTGCTCCGGCTCCCGCCCCAGCGCTACCAAAGGTCGAGGCCAAGCCTGAACCGGCCAAAGCCGCGCCCGCGCCGGTCGAAGCGCCCGGGGGAGGATTGCTGGATGCGCTGAAAGACTCGACCTCGATCGGCCTGATTGCGCTGCTCGTGGCGCTACTCGGCGGATTGATCGGTCTGAACATCTACCGCAAGCGCAAGGTCGACAAGGGCGAGCGCGGGCAAGGCGCGGGCGAAGGAATGCGCGCCAACTCGCTCTTCGGTCAGACCGGCGGACAAAGCGTCGACACCGGTGCTACCAGCACCTTCAACTCGAGCTTCATCCCGGCGGCTTCGCAACTTGATTCGAACGAGGTCGATCCGGTTGCCGAAGCGGACGTGTACATCGCTTACGGCCGCGAAGAGCAGGCGGAAGAAATCCTCAAGGAAGCGCTGCGCCTGCAGCCCGATCGTCATCCGGTGCGCGTGAAGTTGCTGGAGATCTATTCGCGCCGCGGCGACAAGGCGTCGTTTAACGCGGTGGCCGAGGAATTGCGCGAGCGCACCGGCGGCCTCGGCGACGACTGGGACCGCGCTACGAAACTTGGTCGGGCACTCGACCCGGCCAATGCCATGTTCGCAGGCGGTGCTGCGGTCACCGAGGCGGCGATGCGCGGGCCGACGACCGAACTGCGTTTGAATCCAAGCACGGTATCGCCGCGCCCGGTCGAACTGCCCACCGAACCTCCAGTGTTCGCTCCCACCGCGCCGCAGACCACGGCGGTGACCGCCAAGCTGGCGCCCGACTCGCGCCTCGACTCCGGGCTGTCGGTGGACACCAAGATGACGGCCGACACCAGCATGCCGTTCGAGGTCCCGCCGGTAAAACCGCTAACGCCGGCCAGGGCAGGCGGCTTCGCAGCGACATTGCCGCTCGATGAGGGTCCGGTTGCGAACAAGAGCGCGGGCACGATCGATCCGTTCGGTGCAACTGCAGCGGACAAGATCGACTTCGCAGCGCTCGACTTCGATCTTGGCGCGACGACGACCGGCCTGCATGCGGCCTCCAAGGGCGCGTCGACGACGATGGCCTTCGATTCCCGCCTCGACGGGGGCACGACCGCCGCGCCAGCGGCGCGGCCGGCTGCGCGTGCGACCGACATGGACCTGAAGATTCCGTCACCGCGGTCCGAGGCACCCACGTCCACTACATCGACGACCGCACGTACGGCGATTCCCAACGTCGATCTGAAGCTGCCCAGTGCGCCGGCGTTTCCGCCCTCTGCACCGCCGACGTTCGACGACGCGCTCTCGCGTCCGACTCTGCTCGGCGAGGTCGGTGCTCTGCCGGACGAGCAGGCGCCGCGGCTGACGTCGAATACCGACCAGGCAACCGTGCCGCTGATCGACTTCGATCTGACTGGCTCGGATGTCGACCTCGGCGGACGCCGCACCGAAACGCAGGCCGGCAGCCCGCTGGCCGCGCAGATGGCCACCAAGCTCGACCTTGCGCGTGGTTACATCGACCTCGGCGTCAAGGACGGTGCGCGGGAGCTACTGGAAGAAGTCATGCGTGACGGTACGCGCGAGCAACGCCAGAACGCCGTCGAACTGCTGAAACAGGTCGAGGCCTAGGTCTCTTCACCAACAACAAGTTAGCGGGCCGGCACGATCATCGTGTCGGCCCGTTTAGTTTCCGTGGAGAAACTCGCGCTCGGACTGCAGTACGACGGCGCCGCGCTGTGCGGCTGGCAGACGCAACCGAACGGCCAGTCGGTGCAAGACGCGCTCGAGCGTGCGTTGCTGCAGTTCGCAGGCGTGCCGCTGGCCACCATCTGCGCCGGCCGAACCGATGCCGGCGTGCACGCCACCTATCAGGTGGTGCACATCCAAACCGGCCTCGAACGACCGTTGCAGGCGTGGGTGCGCGGCGTCAATCGTTTCCTGCCGCATTCCATTGGCGTGAGGTGGGCGTGTGTCGTTCCCTCGACGTTTCACGCCCGTTATTCGGCGCTCGCGCGACGCTACGACTACTGGATCATCAACGACCCGGTCCGCGCGCCGCTTGCGCAGGATCGCGCCGGATGGGTTTTCCGGCCACTAGATGCGGAGGCGATGCAACGCGCGGCCATGTTGCTCACCGGAACCCACGACTTCTCGTCATTTCGCTCCGCGGAGTGCCAAGCCAAGTCGCCGGTGCGCGAGCTGCGTCAGTTCACGGTCGAACGGCGCGGAAGGCTGATTCGCGTGCGCGCAGTGGCGAATGCGTTCCTGCATCACATGGTGCGCAACCTCGTCGGAGCGTTGGTGTATGTCGGCACCGGACGCAACGATGCCTCCTGGGTTGCCGAAGTGCTGGCCGCACGCGATCGAACGCGCGGCGCGCCGACCTTCTCCGCAGCGGGTCTTTACCTGACACACGTCGAGTACGATCCTGCGCTCGAGCTGCCACCCGCCGACGAGAATCCGCCGTTCCTCGCATGAGTACTACCCGCGTCAAGTTCTGCGGTTTGACCCGGGCGCGCGACGTTGAAGCCGCGATCGAGATCGGTGCAAACGCCGTCGGTTTCGTTTGTTATCCAGGAAGCGCGCGTTATGTCGCACTCGAAACGCTGCGGGAGCTTGCCGGTGCCGTGGCGCCGTTCGTGACGCCGGTGCTGCTGTTCGTCAATGCTGGCGACGACAGTGTCGAACGCGCGCTCGAGGCCGTTCCAAACGCGATGCTGCAGTTCCATGGTGATGAAACGGCGGCGCAATGCGCACGCTTCAAGCGCCCGTTCTTGCGCGCGGTTCGCATGGCCGATGGAGTCGATTTGTTAGACTGCGAGCGCGAGTACACCTCGGCAATCGGCATCATGGTCGATGCGCCGGCAGAAGGGTACGGTGGCAGCGGCCGGAGCTTCGACTGGACGCGCTTGCCGGCTGCAGCGGTGCGCTCCAAGCCGCTGGTACTCGCGGGCGGGCTCACCGCAACGAATGTGGGCGTCGCGATTGCAGCGGTGCGGCCCTTCGCGGTCGACGTGTCGAGCGGCATCGAAGAATCTCCAGGATTAAAGAGCGTCGAGAAGATGCGTCGATTTTGTGCCGCCGTCCGCGCCGCCGATCTGGCACTGGAAACGCAATGAAACCTTACGACCTTCCCGACGCCAGCGGGCACTTCGGCCAATATGGCGGCGTGTTCGTCGCCGAGACGCTGATGCACGCACTGGAGGAGTTGCGCCACGCGTACGAGCGTTATCGCAACGATGCGGATTTCAATGCCGAGCTGCTGCGCGAGTTGACGCACTACGTCGGTCGTCCCAGCCCCATTTATCACGCCCGTCGCTGGAGCGAAGAGCTTGGTGGTGCGCAGATCTATCTGAAGCGCGAAGACCTCAACCACACCGGCGCGCACAAGATCAACAACACCGTCGGCCAGGCCATGCTCGCGAAAAGGATGGGCAAGCCGCGCGTCATCGCCGAAACCGGCGCCGGGCAACACGGCGTTGCGACCGCCACTGTGGCCGCGCGTTACGGCATGCAGTGCGTCGTCTACATGGGCTCCGAGGACATGGCGCGCCAGGCCGCCAACGTTTATCGGATGAAATTGCTCGGCGCCACAGTGATCGCCGTGGAGAGCGGTTCGCGCACGCTGAAGGATGCGCTGAACGAGGCGATGCGCGACTGGGTCGCCAATGTCGCCGATACGTTCTACATCATCGGCACGGTGGCGGGGCCGCATCCTTATCCGATGCTCGTGCGCGACTTCAATTCGGTGGTGGGCAAGGAGTGCCGCTGGCAGATGCCGGAACTTACGGGTCGCCAGCCGGACTACGTCGTCGCGTGCGTAGGCGGCGGCAGCAACGCGATGGGCATTTTCTACGACTACATCGCGGACGACAGCGTGCAACTGATCGGCGTCGAGGCTGCCGGTGAAGGACTCGATTCCGGCCATCATGCTGCGTCGCTGCAGCGGGGCAAGCCGGGTGTCCTGCACGGCAACCGGACGTATCTGTTGCAGGACGCCGACGGGCAGATCTGCGCGACGCATTCGATCAGCGCCGGGCTCGACTACCCGGGCGTCGGTCCCGAGCATGCATGGTTGAAGGATCGTGGCCGAGCGCAGTACGTCGGGGCCACCGATGTCGAGGCGCTGCAGGCGTTTCATGCATGCTGTCGTATCGAAGGCATCATTCCCGCGCTCGAATCGAGCCACGCGCTCGCGTACGCAACCAAACTCGCGCCATCTCTTGGCCGCGATCGCATCATCCTGGTGAACCTCAGTGGCCGTGGCGACAAGGACCTGCACATCGTCGCCGATGCCAGCGGGTTGGACTTCGGGAACAAGCGCTGATGTCGCGCATCGAGCGTCGCTTCGCAAAACTCGCGCGCGAGCGGCGCAAGGGTCTCATCCCGTACATTGCTGCGGGCGATCCCACGCCGGAGCTCACGGTTCCGTTGATGCACGCGCTTGCAAAAGCAGGCGCAGACGTGATCGAGCTCGGTGTGCCGTTTTCCGATCCGATGGCCGACGGCCCGGTGGTCCAGCGCGCCAGCGAACGCGCGATCCGAAACGGGGTGGGACTGCGGCGCACGCTTGAACTGGTAAACGATTTTCGCCGCGCTGACGCCGAGACACCGGTCGTGTTGATGGGTTACGCCAATCCCATCGAGGCCATGGGTTTCGAAGCCTTCGCGCGTGCCGCAGGCACCGCCGGCGTTGACGGAGTGCTGGTGGTCGACTACCCGCCCGAGGAGTGCGAGGGCTTCGCGAAAATGCTGCGCGGCGCCGCCATCGATCCGATTTTCCTGCTTGCGCCGACGTCGACCGATGACCGCATTCAACGGGTCGCGCGCGCCGCGTCCGGGTACTTGTACTACGTGAGCCTGACGGGCACCACTGGTGCGGGTACGCTTGACATTGGCAGCGTGCTGCAACGTATCCCGCACATCAAGAAATATGCGCGCGTGCCGGTCGGGGTCGGGTTCGGCATCAAAGATGCGGCGAGTGCACAAGCGGTCGCAAGGGTCGCGGACGCGGTCGTCATAGGTAGTCGCCTCATCCAGGAACTGGAAAATACGCCGCGCGAACGCGCGGTTGAAGCGATCAGCAAGTTGCTGTCCGATATCCGGCGCGCCATTGATGCGCCAGCGCTTTCCGTCTAACGCGGAGGACCCGTCCCATGAGCTGGATCGAGAAGCTGCTTCCACCGCGCATCAAGCAGGGCGGCTCACGCAAGAGCGTGCCGGAAGGGCTGTGGACCAAGTGCCCCGGCTGCGAAGCGGTGCTGTATTCGGCCGAACTCGAGCGCTCGCTCAACGTCTGTCCAAAATGCAGCCATCACATGCGCATCGGTGCGCGCGAGCGGCTCGATACCTTGCTCGACGCCGAAGGGCGCTATGAAGTGGGCCAGGAAATCATTCCGGTCGATCCGCTCAAATTCAAGGACAGCAGAAAATATCCGGAGCGCTTGCAGGAAGCGATGCAAGAGACCGGCGAGACCGATGCACTGATTGTGGTCGGCGGGGCCATTCGCACGCTGCCGGTGGTTGCCGCGTGCTTCGAGTTCGAGTTCATGGGCGGCTCGATGGGGTCGGTGGTCGGCGAACGTTTCGTACGCGGCGTACAGACCGCGCTCGAGCAAAAAGTGCCGTTCATCTGCGTCACTGCGACCGGCGGGGCGCGCATGCAGGAGAGCCTGCTGTCCCTGATGCAGATGGCCAAGACCACCGCGATGATCGCCAAGCTGGCGGAGGCCAAGCTGCCGTTCATCTCGGTGCTCACCGACCCGACGATGGGCGGTGTATCGGCAAGTTTCGCATTCATGGGCGACGTCGTGCTCGCCGAGCCCAAAGCGCTGATCGGCTTTGCCGGACCGCGCGTGATCGAGCAGACGGTGCGCGAGAAGTTGCCGGAAGGCTTCCAGCGCGCCGAATTCCTGCTGCAAAAGGGCGCGATCGACTCGATCGTCGACCGGCGCCAGATGCGCGATGAAATTGCGCATCTGCTGGCATTGCTGTTGAAGCAACCTGCCGACGCGATCGCCTAGAAGCACACGTTGCCGTGAACTCGATTCTTGACCGCTGACGCGACAACTCTCGATACCTGGCTCGAGCGCATCGAGCGCCTGCACAGCCGCCCCATCGATCTGACGCTCGACCGAGTGCGCGAAGTTGCGCAGCGCCTCGGGCTGCGTTTTTCCTGTCCGACCTTCATCATCGGCGGCACCAACGGCAAGGGCTCGACGTGCGCGATGCTCGATGCGATCCTGCGCGCCGCGGGATACAGGGTAGGGCTCTACACCTCGCCGCACCTGCTGCGCTTCAACGAGCGCGCCCAGATCGATGGTGTGGTCGCCAGCGATGCCGCGCTGATCGGACAATTCGAGGCGGTCGACGCGGCGCGTGGCGCGACCACGCTCACCTATTTCGAATTCACCACGCTTGCGGTGCTGCGCCTGTTCCAGGCACAGCGCCTGGATGCGATGGTGCTCGAGATAGGCCTCGGCGGTAGGCTCGATGCCGTCAACATCATCGACCCGGATTGCTCGATCCTGACTTCGGTCGACATCGACCACACGTCGTATC
>DASQAE010000109.1:0-2166 GCA_035635915.1 Burkholderiaceae bacterium
GTGCCGCGCGGTTTGGGTGACGGCAGATAAAGCCGCGCCGGCACGCCGCCGTCAGGCGACGGAATCATCAGACCTTCGCTGCGATGGAGCGCAGGTGCGGGGCCGAACAACAGACGCATCAGCGTGGGGTTGGTGCGTGCCTGCGCCGGTGTGCCCTGCCACGCAGGGGGACGCGCGGCTTCCTTGACCTGCCGCAACAGATCCTGCACTTGCGGAGCAACGTAATGGGTCATTGAAAGTTCCTTCGCCAGGCGCTAGTTGTCCTCGCTCGCCAGCCCGTCAGCACCCACGCGCTCGACGGCCGGGAGGTTGTCGAGCAGGCGATGCAAGAACTTAATGAGCTGGTCCCTCTCCTTGTCGGAGTAACCGGTCAGCAGCGCCTCTTCGCGTGCCAACGCCACTTTCGAAACCTTCTCGTAGAGTCGCCCGCCCTGAGCGGTCACGAGGTACTCGACCTTTCGTTTGCCGGAGGGCCGCGACTTCAGCAAGCCGCGTTTTTCCATGTAAGCAAGGCTGCGGCTCACGGCGGCTTTGTCGAGCCCGATCAGCTGGCACACCTGCGCCGCGGTCGACCAGGGATAGATGTAGATGTAGGCGAGCACGCGCCAGTCGGTGACGCCCAGGTCGAAGTGCTCTCGATAGAGCTGCGAAGCACTCGCGGACATCTTGTTGGACAACCAGACGAGAAGGCCGGGCACGTAGCGGTCCAGGTCGAGTTTCAAGGCAGCGGCGGGGTCGGATGAACGATCCATAGACCCTACACGGAAAGGCCGGCGCCGCCCGCGACGACAGCACGCGTCGGCTCTGATCGAACTTTCTCCTCCGGGGCATCGGTAACCCCGAGCAGACTGTGTTGCAGGGCGTGGTCCGCCGCCAGCGTCGCGGCCGATCCCTCCCACGCAACGCCGCCGTTTACCAGCGCATAAGCGCGGTCGCAGATCGGCAGGATGAGCTCGGCCTTGTGTTCGACGATGAGCACGCTCGCGCGCTCACGCAACCGCAGGACCGCCTGCATCACCTCGTTGACGATGGCCGGCGCCAGGCCTTCGAACGGCTCGTCGAGCAGGATCAGTTCCGCCGGCGCCATCAGCGCGCGGGCGATCGCGACCATCTGCCTTTCTCCACCCGACAGATGCTCGGCCTTTGCGGCTTGCAGGACGCGCAGCTTCGGAAAGAGCCCAAACGCTTCGTCGAGGCTGGCGCCACCTGCGCGTGTCGCGAGCTCCAGGTTCTCGCGCACCGTCAGGTTGGGGAACAGGCGTCGCCCTTCCGGCACCAGAGCGATGCCGAGGTGGTTCACCTCGAACGACGCCATCCCGGCGATGTCGCGGCCCGCAAATTCAATCCGCCCCGACGACGGCGGGATCGTGCCGGTGATCGCGCGCAGCAAGGTGGTCTTGCCCACACCATTGCGACCGAGCAGCGCGACGACTTCACCGCGGTTCACGGTCAGGCTGAGTTGATTCAGCACCACGCTGCCGTCGTAGCCGGCACTCAGATCGCGCACGCTCAACAGAGGCCCACCGGGACTGCGCCCCTTCGGAACCGCCACCGCCAGGTGCGCTGAACCGTGCGCTTGCCCGAGGTACGCCGCGATCACCTCGGGGTGCGCCGCCACGTCGGCCGGCTTGCCATCGGCAATCAATCGTCCCTGGTGCAGCACGCTGATGCGGTCCGAGAGCGCCAGCACCCGATCGATATCGTGCTCGATCAGCAGCACGGCATGAGTCGTCGCCAGCGCGCGGATCAGTGTCGCGACCACCTCGCGATCGGCATCGGCCAGGCCAGCCAGCGGCTCGTCAAGCAGCAACAGACGGCCTTGCGAGGCGAGCGCAACAGCGATGTCGAGCAGCCGCTGCTCACCGTGCGAGAGATGAGTGCACAACTCGTCGGCGCGATGATCCAAGCCAACAGCTGCAAGGAGCGACCACGTCTGTTCGTTGACGTCGGCAAGGTCGTAGGCGTCCTGCCAGAGGCTGCGGCGCGCGGTGCTGTGCGATTGCACGGCCACGCGCACATTCTCGAACGCGGTGAGGTGCTTGAACAGGCTGATGATCTGAAACGATCGGCCAAGGCCCGCCCGCACACGCTTGTGCGCAGGCATACGCGTGATGTCGCTGTTGCCGAAGCGGATCACGCCTGCATCGGGTGAGAGCAACCCGGTGA
>DASQAE010000110.1:0-1776 GCA_035635915.1 Burkholderiaceae bacterium
TCGACCACTGCACCCACCAGCGGTTCGAGCTCGAGCGGCCTTCCCAACTCGACGTCCTGCAGCGTCGATGGCTTATGGGCGCCGATCGCCTCGGCACCGGCAATGCGCTTTTCGATATTGATCTTGAATTGCACGTCAAGCGCGTTGGCAACCGCCTCGGCCTCGGCCATCATCTGTGCGATCAGCTCGCGCGTTTGCCCGAAGCGGCACACCTGTTCCAGTGTGGCATGCGTGAGTGCACAGATCGGGTTGATGCTGGTGTTACCCCACAGCTTCAACCAGATCTCGGCACGAATGTCACGTGCAATCGGCACGCGGAAACCGGCTTTGATCAACGCGCCGACGATCGATTGCAGGCGCGGCGTCGTGTTTCCGTCGAGTTCGCCCAAGCCAAACCGATTACCCTCTACCAGCTCGACCACACCCGGCGCCACCAGGTTGGCCGCCGGGTAAACGACGCTGCCGATCACGCGCGCCGGATCGAGATGCTGCGCGATCCTTCCGTCCGGATCGCTGGAGCGCAGCCGCGTGCCCTCGAGCGCGCCGCCATGACGGTAGAAGTACCACCATGGGATGCCGTTTTGCATCGTCACGATCGCGGTGGTTTCGTGGCAAAGGTGCGCGAGATCGGCAGCGAGCGCGCCGACCTGGTGTGCCTTCAGCGTCAACAGCACGAAGTCCTGCGGTCCCGCCTCGTGCATTTTTTCGAACGCGCGCACGTCCTTGGCGTGGATCTCGGTCCCGTCTTCAAGCCGCAGGCGCATGCCGCTGGCCTTGATTGCCGCCAGATTGGGACCGCGTGCGATGAACGTAACGTCCTCGCCGCTAGCGGCAAGACGCACCCCGAGGTATCCGCCGATCGCACCGGCGCCGACGATGGCGATCTTCATCTATGGAGAGCCAGCTGAGGGAAACCGAATCCTGTTTGACCGGCGCCGACGCACGCAGCACCGGAACCGCGCCCGCTGCGGGCGCGGCAAACAAAGATAGCGGCAAATTCCGTGCCTTCAGCTGGCTGCGCGTCTCATCCTGTCGCGCATCGGCTTGAGCGCCGCCAACGCCAGGATCGCAGCGACGAAATTCAGCGCGCTGGCGACCCAGAACACCGAATGCCAGCCGCCACTTGCGGCGAGGACGCTGCTGAACGGCACCAGCAACGAAGCGGTCCCCTTGGCGGTATACAGCAGCCCGGCGTTGGCAGCGGCGTAACGCGAGCCGTAAGTGTCGCCGCACGTGGCCGGGAACAGGCTGTAGATCTCGCCCCAGGCAAAAAACACCAACCCGGTCAGGATCACGAACAGCAATGGATCCTGGCCGAACTTGCTGAGCAGAAGAATGCCCACGCCCTCGGTGAAAAATGCGATGAACATGGTGAGTTCGCGACCGATTCGATCGGAGACCCAGCCGAAGAAAGGTCGGGTCACGCCGTTCAGCACGCGATCGATCGACAGCGCGAAAGTAAGCGCGGGCAACGTCAGACCGAGAATGCTGACCGGCACGTCAGCGATCTTGAAGTCCTTGGCGATGGGAGCCAGCTGTGCGACCGCCATCAAGCCGCCGGCTGCCATCATGACGAACATCGCGTACATCACCCAGAACACCGGCGTCGCGACCATCTGCATGGCGGTGTAATCGCGCCGCACGGCCGCGGCGGCGGCTTCTGCGCCCGGCACTTTCACTACAGCCTTGAACGCTGGATCCGGCGCCCGCATGAACCACGCAAGGACAAACACCACGATGCCCTGCGCCAGGCCGAAGTACAAAAATGTCTGTTGA
>DASQAE010000111.1:0-2607 GCA_035635915.1 Burkholderiaceae bacterium
CGATCGTCGTCACGATCAGGCCGCCGCCGCCGAGTCCCTGCAGCGCACGCGCAGCCACGAGCTGCCACATCGCTTGTGCGCCTCCGCACGCCGCGGAGCCGAGCGCAAAAACGCCGACCGCGATCATCAACACTCGCTGCCGGCCATAACGGTCGCCGAGCCGCCCGTACAGCGGCACCATCACGGTCGCTGCCATCAAGTAAGCGAGCGCGATCCAGGTCGTATCGCGCAGGCCGCCGAGGTCGGCTGCGATTGCCGGTGTCGCGGTGGCGAGCAGGGTCTGGTCGACCGCTGCGAGGAACATCGGCAGCATGACCGCCGCGAAGATCTGCAGGAACTGGCTCAGCGTGACGGTCTTGTCCGTCGGCGTCCCCGCGGTCACGCTGGTCGGCGCGCCGACGGCCGCGCCGGCGATTTCGGCTTCGGGAATGGGAGTGGATTGATCGGGCGTTGCCACGGCGTTTTGCTGGCTGACTGCCGGCGCATCCGGCAGGCGTCAGGCCTATCTTGCCATTGGACGCTGTCGCGTCAGCGAAGTGCCAGCGTGGCGCGGTTATGCTGGCTGAAGAAAAATCATCATCCGGGCCAACTGAGTGGACCGATCCGGCTCGAGAGTTGCCCGTTGGCCCGCGCTTGCGCGCGGCGTAGTGCGCATCAGTGCACGCTGCGCGCGTTGGCTTGTGCTGCCGCTTGCGCTGCTGCTGTTCCTGCAGTGGCCGTTGCGCGAACTGCTGCACGTCTACTCACGCGAAGCGAACGATCTGGCGCAGATCCTGTTCGCGCTTTACGTCGGCGTCGCTGTCAGCGAGGCGTCGCGCCAGCGGGCGCATCTCGCGGCCGATGCTTTTGCACATCACTTCAGCGAGCGCACCCGCGCCATTTTGGCGCGCGCGGGTGCGCTGCTGGTCCTCGTTCCCTGGTGCGCCTTCGTGCTCTACGCTGCTGCGCCGCTGGTCTGGAACGCCGTGCGGCACACCGAGGCTTTCCCCGAGACACTGAATCCCGGTTATTTCCTCGTCAAACTCGCGGTTGCGATCCTGGCAGCGCTGGTGCTGTTGCAGGCGCTGGTCGACACCGCACTGCCCGAGCGCGCGGAGGAGGAGTGACATCCGCCGGACTCTGGATGTTGTTGCTGGCCGCGGTCCTGATGATCGCTACCGGACTTCCCGCGTGGCTGGTGCTTGTCGGTGTGGCATCCGTGAGCGCGCTGCTCGGAATCGCCCTCGGCGTTGTGCCAACGGCACTGTTCCTGTCATTGCCGACGCGTTTCGTCGGTCTGCTCGAAAACGACCTGCTGCAAGCGTTGCCGCTGTATGTGCTGATGGGCGCGCTGTTGAATCAGCTTGCGCTTGCCGATGCCTTGTTTCGCGTGCTGTTGCGGCTCTTCGGCGCGCCGGTTGCGGGTCTCGTGCTCGGGGCGTTGCTGGCGCCCATGAACGGTTCCGTCGGTGCGAGCGTGGCCACGCTAGCACGCACGGTACAGCCGCGCCTGCAGGCGAGCGGTTTTGGCGCCGCGCGCGGAGCAGCGCTGATCGCAACCGCGGGCACGCTCGGCGTGGTGGTTCCTCCTTCGCTGGTGCTGATCCTGTTCGGCGACGCGGCGATGCGCGCGCACACCGAGGCGGTCAACGTGACCCATGCGAGTGTGCGCATCCTCAATACCCAGGACGTGTTTCGTGGCGCGCTGGTTCCCGCCGCACTGCTGCTGCTTTTTGCGGCCGTGATCGCGTTCCGTCAGGGGCGGGCACACGCCGCCGTCGATCGAACCAGCGCGCCGGCACCGACGCTGGGTGATTGGATCACGGCGACGATTACGCTGACTGCGCTGGTCGTTCTCCTCGGAGCGGTAACGCTCGGCTACATGTACGCCGTGGAGGCGGCGGCCAGCGGCGGGGTTGCGTTGTTCGCCTATGGTGTTGTTTCACGCACGCTCGATCGCGCGAAGCTGCGCGTGGTGCTGCGTGAAACGCTGACGCTCTCCGGCGCGCTGTTCGCGCTTCTCATCGGCGCGACCATGTTGACGCTGGTGATACGCGCGTTCGAAACCGATCGCTGGCTCGCGCAGATCCTTGCTGGAATGCCCGGCGGCCCGCCGGCCACGCTGGTGGTGGGCCTGGCGATGATCGGACTCGCCGCGCTGGTGCTCGACGCGTTCGAAATGATTTTTGTCGTCGTGCCGCTGGTGCTGCCGCCGCTGCTGCAACGCCTGCCGGATGCGAGCTGGGTGGCGGTGCTGGCGCTGTTGATTCTGCAAACGAGCTTTCTCCTGCCGCCGTTCGGATTTGCGCTGTTGATGACGCGCAACCGACTTGGAGCCGCGGTGTCGTTGCATGACCTCGGACGTGCGATCCGTCCATTCCTGTTCGCGCAGATTGCGGTGCTCGCGCTGGTGATCGCGGTGCCGCGCCTGGTTCATCTCGCGCAGCCGGCGGAGATCATCGTCAAGCAGCTCACGCCGGAAGAAATCGAGCGCGAACTGCATCCGATCCAGCAGGAAGATCTGCCGCGCTGAGATCCGCGCAATCGGTCTGAGCTGCATTAGCGCGGCGTATCCGGCGCCGCGCTCGGCGTTGCTGGGACCTGCTGCCAACCGCCCGGGCAGGTGGC
>DASQAE010000112.1:0-1943 GCA_035635915.1 Burkholderiaceae bacterium
AAACGCGCCACCTTTGGCGAACTCGCCCTCGACGCCGGCAAGGAGCCTATTCCGCGCGAAGTGCCGCTGAAGGATCCAGCGCAATTCGTGTTGCTCGGCAAACCGCAGCGACGTCTCGACATTCCGCCCAAGGTCGACGGAAGCGCGCTGTTCGGCATCGACACGCGTTTGCCCGGCATGTATTACGCGGCGCTCACGCAGAGTCCGGTCTTCGGTGGTTCGGTCGCTTCGTTCGATGCAGCGAAGGCAAAAACACGACGCGGCGTCGTCGACGTCTTCGAAATTCCGGCGACCAGCACTTCGGCCGCGGCGGTGGTCGTGGTAGCCGAGCACTATTGGCAGGCGCGCGCGGCGCTGGCTGACCTCGCAATCAAGTGGAACGACGGACCGAACGCGAATTTCGACTCGGCGACGCAGCGCAAGCGCTACGAAGAGTTGCTCTCGCAAGGTGATGCGCGCGTGTACGACCGCGCCGGCGATGTCGCGGCGGGACTTGCGGCTGCTGCCAAGCAGGTCACGGCTGACTATTACGTGCCATATCTCGCTCACGCCACGATGGAGCCGATCAACTGCACGGCCGTCGTGCGCAAGGCGGGCGGCTGCGAGGTGTGGCTCGGCCACCAGGCGCCCACGCTGGTCAAGTGGTTCGCGGCGCGCGCGGCAGGGGTGGACAGCGACAAGGTCATCGTGCACACGCCTTATCTAGGCGGCGGCTTTGGCCGGCGTTTCGAGATCGATGTTGTGATGCAGGCGGTGACGATCGCCAGGCGGCTGCCGGACACGCCGGTGCAACTCATATGGTCGCGCGAAGAGGACATGACGCACGACGTTTACCGGCCCGCGGCCGCAGCGCGTTTCAAGGCTGCACTCGATGGCAGCGCCAACATCGTGAGCTGGCACAACCGTATCGTCGGCCAGTCATGCACGGGCGAGCTCACCGCGCGCCTGCTGCCGGCTGCCGCATCGGACATGATGAAGGACAAGACCACCGCCGAGGGCGCATTCGACCTGCCGTACGTGCTGCCCAACCGCGTGGTCGAACACGTGCTCACGCACGAGCCGATCCCGGTGGGGTACTGGCGCAGCGTGGGCCATTCCTACAACGCGTTTTTTACCGAATCGTTCCTCGACGAGTGCGCGGTCGCGGCCGGCAAGGATCCGGTCGCTTTCCGCCTTGCGCTGCTGCGGCACGAGCCGCGATTCCGCAAGGTGCTCGAGGTTGCAGCGGAAAAAGCCGGATGGGAAACGCCGCCGCCCGCCGGTGTCGCGCGTGGTGTTGCGATCGCCGAAAGTTTTCATTCCATCGTTGCCCAGGTGGCCGAGGTCGAAATCGCCGACGGCACACCGCGTGTGCGCCGCGTCGTCTGTGCTGTCGACTGCGGTTTTGCCGTCAACCCGGACATCGTTGCCGCACAGATGGAAAGCGCGATCATCTTCGGGTTGACCGCAGCGCTGCACGGCGAAATCACGGTGAAGGGTGGACGCGTCGAGCAATCCAACTTCCCCAACTACGAGATGGTGCGCTTGGCGAGTACGCCGCAGATCGAGGTACACATCGTCAACTCGCGGCTCGAACATCTGGGCGGCATCGGCGAACCCGGCACCCCGCCGATCGCGCCGGCCGTGTGCAATGCGCTGTTCAAGCTCACCGGCAAACGCATCCGCTCATTGCCGATCAGGTTGTGACGCGCAAACTTGCTCGGGGTATCGCGCGTCAAGAAACTTCTCGGCCACAGGATTGACAAACCACGACGTGATGCTCGCCTAGTCCCGCGTGGAGGCCATCCATGAGCGTGCAGCTCAACCACACGATCGTCTGGTGCCGCGACCGGCGCCGTTCGGCTGCGTTCCTGTCGCAGCTGCTTGGCCTTGCCGAGCCGGTCCGCTTCGGCCCCTTCATGGTGGTCGAACTCGACAATGGTTGTTCGCTCGATTTTCACGAC
>DASQAE010000113.1:0-4506 GCA_035635915.1 Burkholderiaceae bacterium
GAGCGCTTCGGCGTCTCCGACGCCGCCAAGGAGCGCAAGGTGCTGGCGATCGGCAACGTGATCAACACGCAGGGCAATTACCCGGAAACCGTGGTCGCAAGCGCGCTTTGGAACATGGAGCCGACCATCGACACCGCGCTGAAAGCGGTGCGTAGCGGCAAGTTCGGCGCCGACGACTACGGCAAGTGGAGCTACATGGGCGTCAAGGGTTCGGAGCTCGCGCCGCTCGGATCGTTCGAGAAACGTGTGCCGCCGGAGCTGATGAAGCGCGTGAAAGACCGCGAGGCCGCCATCCTGGCGGGCAAGTTCACGGTGAAAATCGACGACGGCCAGCCGAAGTCGACGGCGAAGTAGCGGCAAGGTCTAGATCGATGAAACGGCCCGCGGCACTCGTGCACGGGCCGTTTTTGTTTGTCTGGTTGGTTTGATTGGTTCGAACCATGGAACCGGTCCTGCGGCTGACGGGCATTACCAAACGTTTCGGCGCTTTGGTCGCCAACGACGCGATTTCGCTCGCACTCGGCGCCGGCGAGGTGCTCGCCTTGTTGGGAGAAAACGGCGCCGGCAAGTCGACCCTGGTGTCGATCCTGTTCGGCCACTATGTCGCGGACGAAGGTACGGTCGAAGCGTTCGGCAAGCCGCTGCCGGCGGGTGATCCTGCGGCTGCGCTTGCCGCTGGCATCGGCATGGTGCACCAGCATTTCACGCTCGCCGACAGCCTGACCGTGCTTGAGAACGTGATGCTCGGCACCGAGCCGCTGTGGCGCCCGCGCAGCCGCATCGCTGCAGCGCGCGCACGGCTGGCTGACATCTCGGCGCGGTTCGGCCTGGCGGTGCACGCGAATGCCCCGGTCGGCACGCTATCCGTCGGCGAGCAGCAGCGGGTCGAGATCCTGAAGGCGCTTTATCGCGGCGCGCGCATCCTGATCCTCGATGAGCCGACCGCCGTGCTGACGCCGCAGGAAAGCGCAAGGCTGTTTTCCACGCTGCAGCAATTCGTCGCGGCGGGGCTGGCGGTGATCTTCATCAGCCACAAACTCGACGAGGTGATGGCGGTCGCCGATCGGGTCGCGGTGTTGCGCGCGGGCCGCCTGGTTGCCGACGTCGCGCGTGCGACCACTCGCAAGGCGGAGTTGGCGCAATGGATGGTCGGACGCGCACTCGCGCCGGCGCCCGCGCGCTCGGCGCGCCCGCCTGGACCGGTGGTGCTGCAGCTGGACGACGTGCACGTGAGCGTGGCCGGACGGCCGCCGTTGCGGGGCGCCTCGCTAGCGGTAGCCAGCGGCGAAATCGTCGCGATTGCCGGTGTCGCGGGCAACGGCCAGGCGACGCTTGCGGATCTGCTGTTCGGGCTCGCGTCGCCCGCATCGGGGACAGTGCGCCTCGACGGTTCGGTCTACGCGGCGCATCCGCGCGCGGTGATCGGTGCGGGTGTGGCCCGGGTTCCCGCCGATCGGCGTGGTCTTGGCAGCGTCGGCGAACTCGCGCTGTGGGAGAACGCCGTGATCGAATGCGTGCGCACACCGCGATTCGCGCGCGCGGGTTTGCTGCGCCGAAGCGAGATGCGGCGGTTCGGGCGTGAGCTGGTCGGGCGTTTCGACGTGCGCGGGCCCGGATTGCCGGATGGTCCCGGGCTCGATGCGCCGGCGTCGCAGCTGTCGGGGGGAAATCTGCAGAAGCTGATCCTGGGGCGCGCGCTGTCGATCGGGCGGCAAGCGGCCGGCAAGGCGCGGCTGATCGTCGCTGATCAGCCGACGTGGGGACTCGACGTTGGTGCGGTGGCCGCGATCCACGCGCGTCTGATCACTGCGCGGGAGGACGGTGATGCAGTGCTGGTGATCTCGGAGGATCTCGACGAAATTTTCGCGCTCGCTGATCGGATCGCGGTGATCAACCACGGTCGTTTCATCGAAACCCGCGCCGCGAGCGACTGGACGCTTGCCGAGCTCGGCCTCGCGATGGCCGGGCGGCGCGCGGCATAAATGGTGTCTGACCCCATTTATGCGACTTGAGGCGCGGGACCGCGTGTCGCGGGTGGCGGCGATCGGCGCGCCGCTGGGGGCGGTGCTCGTGACGCTCGTGGTCAGCGCGCTGCTCGTGCGCTGGGCCGGCGCGCCGGTGTTGGCTTCGTTCGGGGCGTTGTTGGAAGGCGGGTTCGGGTCGCGGTTCGCGGTGACGGAGACACTGACGCGCGCGACGCCGCTGATTTTCACCGGGCTTGCGGCAGCCGTCGCGTTTCGCGCCCGGTTCTTCAACATCGGTGCCGAAGGCCAGCTCTATCTGGGCGCACTTGCGGCGGTCGCAGTCGGTGGCCAGCTTGGTGGCGCGCTCGATCTGCCGGCGCCAGTCTTGTTCCTTGCGATGCTGATCGCGGCGGCACTCGCAGGCAGCCTGTGGCTGTCGATTGCGGCGGTGCTGCGCACCCGGCTGGCAGTGGACGAAGTCGTCACCACGCTGCTGACGAACTTCGTCGTGCTGCTTTTCGTGAGCTGGATGCTCGACGGACCGATGAAGGACCCCGCGGCGATGGGTTGGCCGCAATCAGTGTCGTTGCCGGCGGAGCTGGAACTGACGAAGGTGATCGAACGCACGCGACTGCACAGCGGGTTCGTGCTCGCGTTGTTCTGCGCACTCGCGATGTGGGCGCTGTCGAAATTCACCGCGTTTGGTTTCGAGGCGCGTGCAGTGGGCGCGAATGCGCAGGCAGCGCGTTTTGCCGGCATCCGGGTCGATGCAACCGTGATCAAGACCGCGCTGATTTCCGGCGCGCTTGCCGGACTGGCAGGAGCGGTCGAGGTTGCGGGCCGGACCAGTTACGTCACGCTCGATATGTCGCCCGGTTACGGATACGCCGGCATCGTCGTAGCGATGCTGGCGGCCTTGCATCCGCTCGCCGTCGTCCCGGCGGCGATCTTCATCGCCGGCATGTTCGTCGGTGCCGATTCGATGAGCCGCGCGGTCGGCGTGCCGACCTACATCGCAGACGTGATCGTTGCGGTGGCGCTGCTCGCAGTGCTGGTTGCGACCCAGATCGTGCGTTATCGCGTTCGCTGGCGCTGATCATGGGCCTCGCCGGCGATCTCCTCGACATCCTCACCAGCGTCAGCTTCTGGGTTGCCACGCTGCGCATCGCCACGCCGTTGGTGTTCGGCGTGCTCGGCGTGCTGCTGTGCGAGCGCGCGGGCGTGCTGAATCTCGGCATCGAGGGAATCATGGTTGCGGGAGCGTTCGCCGGCTGGTTCACGGTGCACGCCGGCGCCGGACTGTGGACTGGGGTCGCCGTCGCCGCGCTGGTCGGAGCCTGTTTTGGTTTCGCGCACGGTCTTCTCACCGTTCCACTCGCACTGTCGCAGCACGTGGCGGGGCTGGGCGTGACGCTGGCTGCGACCAGCCTGGCCTACTTCGCTTATCGCGTCGGGTTTCCGCAGCTCACCGAGCCACCGCGCATCGTGCCGTTCGCGCAGGTGGCATGGCTCGCGTCGGTGCCCGTGCTTGGCGCAGTCACCCCGCTCACGCTGTTCGCGTTGCTGCTTGCTCCGGCGATCGGATGGATCCTCTATCGCACGCCGCTTGGCCTGGCGTTGCGCATGGTCGGCGAAAATCCCGCTGCCGCCGAAGGCGCAGGCATCAACGTCACTGCGACCCGCATGGGGGCGATCGTCGCCGGCTCGGCACTGATGGGCATCGGCGGCAGCTTTCTCACGCTCGCGGCGTTCAACGCGTTTTTCTTCAACATGGTGAACGGTCGCGGTTGGATCTGCGTCGCGCTGGTGGTGTTCGCCTCCTGGCGACCCGGCAAAGCGCTACTGGGCGCGTTGCTGTTCGCAGCGTTCGATGCGGGTCAACTGCGCCTGCAACAGTCGGCGGCCGGAAACCAGGTGCCGTATCAACTCTGGCTGATGGTGCCGTATCTGCTTTCGATCATCGCGCTCGTGTTGGTCGCGAGAAAAGCGGCCTACCCGCAGGCACTGATGAAGCCATACCGCAAAGGCGAGCGTTGAACCCCCGTTTGCGCCCGCTCGTCATCAACGTGACTTGGCTTGTGGGCGGCGCCGGCCTAATTTAGTGGTTTCGCTGCGGAGGCTCTGAATATGACCGCGCGCCACGATCCGGCCGGACGGCGTTTGCCCATCAAACTCGATGCGACATCCAACGGCGAATACGAACCGGTACCGTTGACTGCAATCGGGCATGCGGCGCGCGCCGCTGCGCAGACGTCCGTGGACGGCGCGGTGCGCAAGCTCGGCGTGCCGCGGCGGCGCTATCTGATCTCGCTGCTCGGCGCCGCGGCGTCGTTGTCCGCGTTCGATCGCACCTTCGCCGCCAACGGCAAACGCGGCGGACGTTACGTCGTCCCGGAAGACGCACGGTTCGAGTCGGCCGCGGCGCAGTCGCGGCTGGCGGGCGATGAATTCATCTTCGACGTGCAACTACACCATGTGGATCCGCAGGGTGCGTGGCGCAAGCGCGCCAGCCCCAGCGCATTCCGCGGCATGCCGAAGGCGG
>DASQAE010000114.1:0-5861 GCA_035635915.1 Burkholderiaceae bacterium
GCGATCAAGGCCGCCGCACCGCCCGTGAAGCCCAGCAGCGCGGCCGGCGAAATGAAGTTGGCAAGCGATCCAAGGCGCAGTACGCCGACGCCGAACTGCAACAGCCCGACCAGGATGGTGACCGTGAGGGCGAGATCGATGTAGCTGGCGCTGCCGGGGATCGCAAGCGGCGCAAGCATCGCGAACAAAACCAGCGAGTTCGCATTGGTCGGGCCGGACATCACATGATGGCTGGAGCCGAATAGCGCGGCGATCGCGCAGGGAATCACCGCCGTATAGAGGCCGTACTGCGGCGGCAGGCCGGCGAGCGTCGCGAACGCGATGCCCTGCGGCAGCACCAGCACGGCGCCGAGCAGGCCCGCAAGAAGATCAGCGCGCAGCGTGGCGCGCGAGACCCCGACCACCCACCTGCCGAACAGGCGCACGGTCCACGGCGGGTGGATGTCGGCCGCAGTGATCATCCGCGCCCCACGCGCTTGCTCACTGGACGAGGCGCAGGATCTCGAGCTGCTCGGGCACGGTCTGGAACGTGCCGGCGCCCGCCGGCATCTGCAGCAGCGGCTTGAGCTCCGCATCGAACAGCCACACGCTGGGATAAACCAGCAACCGTGCACGTTCGTCGCCAATGCGCTCCATGAATGCCTTGTAGTCGAAGCTTTTTGCGCCGACCTTGAAATAAAGCAGGCCCGCCTTGACGGACAACGAGCTGCGCAGATCAACGATCAGGTAGTCGCGCGCGAACTCCGCCACCAGGTCTTGCGTGTTCTGGCGCAGGAAGGTCTCGTAGACGCGGCAATACGGGCAATCGCTGGCGCCGAGGTAAACGTACAGCCGCTTTTTCTCGAGCCTTGCGCGGCTTTGTGCGGCGGTAAGGTCGAACTCGCTCTTGCCATCCTTGACGTTCGGTTCGATGACCATCGGCGCGTAGTCCGCGGGGATGCCGGCGGCAGCAGCGAGGTTCACGAGCGCCATTACCAGCATCGCCGCGAACGCGGCGATGGTTCGGCATGCTCGTGTGGTCCTGGAACCTTTCCCGGTCATACACAAACGCTCAATCGCCGGTCGGTTGCACCGCAAGCCGGCCGACGTAGTGTCCTTCCTTCGAGTCCTCCACCTCGGCCTTGAGTTCCCCGGCTCGGTGCGGAACGAAGTTGAAACGAAACGCCGGGTTCTCGCTGATCGAAAAGTCCAGCTCGGCCTCGAAGATCCTCGCTTCACCGTAGGTGACCTTGATCGAGCGCACGAAGTGCGGCGGAATGAACATCACCGTCACGTTGTTCAGCTCGAAGCCCGTGTCGTTCGGATGTACCACCTGCAGATCGACCGCTGTCGGCGCGTTCATCTTCACGCCTTCCGGCAGTTTCAGCAGCGTCTTGCCGATGAGGTTCAACTGGTCGCGATTGGGCGGCGCCGAACATCCGCCGGAGACCTTTACGTAGCGCGAATCGGTGTGCAGCTCGCCGTTGGAAAGCTCGCTCACCACGCGCACGTGACTGTATTCGTCGACGCGCAGGCGTGTCTCGAGGTCGGCCTGCCCGACTTCGGTGGTGAGATCGAACACGGCGGCCACCGGCGATGGATTCTTGTCCACCACGATGTAGAGCCGCTTCACGTAAAGCTGGGCGCTCTGCGGCAGCTTTGAAACAATCTTGACCGGCACCGATGCACCGTACGCAGCGCGCAATGGCACGACCAATGACACGCGGCCCGAGTCCGCGTCGATCTTGCGCGCGCCGAACATCTTTTCGCGCAGCTGCTCCCACTCCGGCGATGAGTCGGCATGGCCGACGGGGGTCGGCAGTCCGCCCACGGCGCCTCGTGCAGCCGGCACGCCGATAGCGAAGATCGCACCGGCCAGGACGCAGTACACGAGTACACGGATCATCGGTCGCGTCTCCTCAGTCGAGCATCTGCTGACGTTCCTTGCGCACGAACAGCACCGAAGCGTTGCGGCGGTGAATGGTCTCGTATTGATCCCAGTCCTTGAAGTCCGGTAGCGCTGCTGCGTCCGGGACTTCACTGAGTGCTGCGCCCTTCTTGAGCAACTCTAACACCCGGGCTTCGAGCTGATCGAGGTAACGCGCGGCCGCGTCGATCGCGTCGCGGTTCGCGCGCGGGCCGTGGCCGGGCACGATGGTTTCGATCGGCATCCTGCGTAACGCTGTCAGGGCAAGATGCCAGCCCGTCAGGTCGCTGTCTTGAAGGTCCGGAATGTGTTTCCAATCGAGCAGCCCACCGGCGAACAGCGTGTGCGTCTGCACGTCGAGCACCGCGATATCGCCTGGGCCGCTCGAATGATCGAAGTACAAAACCCGTACCGGTCGGCCGATCAGATCAAGCTCACTCGCGCCTTCGAATTCGAGATCGGGCCTGAACATCGTCGTGCCTTGCATCTCCTCCTCGCCCAACACGCGCCGCAGCGTCTTAAGGCACGTCTCGCAGCGCGCGGCCATGAGCTGCGCCGCCTTGCGATGCATCGCAATCGGAATGCCGCGCTCGCGATAGGCTGCAGCGCCGAACAGGAATTCCTGGCGCGTGTGCGTGATCAGCACGCGCCGCACCGGCTTGCTCGTGGCGCGTTCGATCTCGTCGAGCAGCGCGCGACCGTGCTTGTACGAAGTGCCGGTGTCGATAGCGAGAACACCACTGTCGCCAACGATAAAACCGGCATTGCCGTTGCGGCCAAGGGTGACTGGGTCGACTTCACCAGGCACACCCTGCATCATGTAGACGCCCGGCGCGACTTCCACGGCGCGCGCAATCGGATCGCCGGACCCGGCATGCGGCGCAGCGCAGCCTGCCACACCTAGCACCAGGGCTGCTGACAACACGCGGAGGAGGCAACTCGCCGAGAACATCCTGCGAGGGTATCAAGCAGTCGACGCGCGAGCATGCTCAGCCGGCGGCGAAGTCGCACGATTCCCACAGCTGCATACCCTGTCGACCGCAGCGCACCCCTGCGCGTGCGCGACAGCGTGTTCGAACGCTGACACACGTCGCGTCCGCGATGGACCACACTGTCACAATATTTGCGGCGCGGCATGGAACAACGGATGCGGACACAAGTGGCCATCATCGGCGGTGGACCCGCAGGTCTGCTTTTATCGGAGATCCTGCATCGTCATGGTGTCGAAAGCGTGGTGCTCGAACGGCACACCCGTGCCCACGTGCTGGCACGCGTGCGCGCGGGTGTGCTCGAGCAGACCACTGTCGACGTCTTGCGCGCCAACGGCCTGGCGGAACGGATGGACCGCGAGGGCCAAACACACGACGGCATGAAAGTAGTCTGGGCGGGCCGCGATGGTTTCTTCATCGACGTGATGAAGCATGTCGGCAAACGTTTCATGACCTACGGGCAGACGCACATCCAGGAGGATCTGTTTGCGGCGGCCGATCGGCGCGGCGCGCGGCTGTTTACTGAAGCCGAGGGTGTGGAGCTGGTGGATGTCACCTCGGCGCAGCCACGCGTGCGCTTCAGGCATCACGGCGAGTCGCTTCGGCTCGACTGCGATTTCATCGCCGGCTGCGACGGCTTTCACGGCGTTTCACGCAAGGCGATTCCCGCCGCAGTGCTGCACGAGTTCGAGAAGGTGTACCCGTTCGGGTGGCTCGGCGTGCTGTCGCAGACGCCGCCATTGCCGGACATCACCTACGCTAATCATCCGCGCGGCTTCGCGCTCGCATCGGCGCGCAATCCGAGGCTCAGCCGCTATTACATCCAGGTGCCGCTCGACACGAAGGTCGAAGACTGGCCCGACGAACGTTTCTGGCCCGAGCTCAGGGCGCGCTTTCCGGACGAGCTCGCGCAGGCGATCGTCACCGGACCCGCGCTCGAGAAGTCGATCGCTCCGCTGCGCAGTTACGTCGCTGAACCGATGCGGCATGGAACGCTCTTTCTTGCCGGCGACGCCGCGCACATCGTGCCGCCGACCGGAGCCAAGGGATTGAATCTCGCGGTCTCGGACGTGTTCTACCTGTCACGCGCGCTGATCGCCTTCTATCGCAACGGCTCGACCGCGCCGCTCGACGCTTATAGCGATATGGCGCTGCGCCGTGTCTGGAGCTCGGTACGCACCTCGTGGTATCTGACCAATCTGTTGCATCGTTTTCCGCAGGCCAGCGACTTCGATCAGCGGGCGCAGGAATACGAGCTCGAGTACCTCAAGACATCGCATCACGCACAAGTCGCACTGGCGGAGCAGTACGCAGGCTTGCCGTTGGAGCAGATTGGGCACTGACCGCGCGCGAAGAAAGGACGCGTTTAATGAAACCGATTCAGCAGCAAGTTGCCCTGGTTACCGGTGCGACCGATGGCCTTGGCCGCGGCGTAGCCACGGAGTTGGCACGGCGTGGCGCCACGGTCCTGCTGCACGGGCGCGACGCAAGCAAGCTCGAAGCCACGCGGACGGCGATTGCGCGCGACTCGTCCAACTCGCGCCTGCGCACCTACCGCGCCGACTTCGCTTCGCTGGAGCAGATTCGCAGCCTCGCGGCGAACATCATCGAGCACGAGCCACAGCTCGACGTGCTGGTGAACAATGCCGGCATTGGCGTCGAGCAGTCACGACGCACCAGCGAAGACGCACTGGAGTTGACGTTTCAAGTCGACTACCTGTCGACCTACATGCTCAGTCGTCTCCTGTTGCCGCTGCTGAAGACTTCGGCGCCCGCACGTATCGTCAACGTCGCGTCCGCGGGTCAGGCTCCGATCGACTTCCGTGATCCGTTGCTGGAGCAGCAATGGAACGGCGTTCAGGCCTACTGTCAGGCCAAGCTTGCGCAGATCATGCTGACGGTCGATATGGCGCGCGAGCTCGAGGGCGAGAATGTCACCGTCAACGCATTGCATCCGGCTTCCTACATGCCTACCAAGATCGTGGTCGGCATGTTCGGCGTCCAGAGCACACTGGAGGAAGGCGTGCAAGCCGTCGTACGTCTCGCGTGTAGTCCCGAAGTGGAGGGCGTAAGCGGCCGGTATTTCGACCGGCAACGCGCCGCGCGGCCGAACGCTCAGGCATTGGACGCCGAGGCAAGGCGCAAGCTCGCGCAGCTATCGGCCAAACTCACCAATGTGCCCGCCAAGGCGTGACACCAGAAGTCAAGCCGGCTTGCGCCGTGGCTTGAGTGAAGATGCAACCGCGAACGTTTGCAGTAGCGGGTCTGGCTTGCCGTCCGCCAGCAACCGGGCGATCTGCGGCGCGGCAAAACTGGTGCCGCGCACGCGCACCGTATCACCGGACCGGCTGCCAGGGGCGCGTATGCCAGGCATTGCGAAGGATTCGTCGGCGGGTGCGAATCGGTCGGGAGTGGTACGCGCGCCGCCTCCGGCGGGTCCATCGCTGCTATCAAGGCTGGCATCTCCCTCGCGATTGAAACGCGCGCCGACGACCGTGACACCGGTTGCCACCAGCGTGCCTAGACTCGACAGGCTGCCCTTGCGGCGGATCGGCGACGCCGCCGGATCTCTGTCCTCGCGATCGCGGCGCAACGTGCGGCCCGGGTCATAACGTTCGTCGGTGTCGACGAACCAGCCTTGCAGTGCGCGCGGCAACGCGCCCGGATTGACCTGGTTGCGGCTCACATAGAACTGGAACACGGTGTCGTCCGGTTTCGGATCAACGTCGATGCTCCAGTCGCCCGCCACATCGGGAGTCGATCCGTCGGCGTCGTTTTCGGTGGGTCGCCATGCGATGAGTGCGCAGTGCGCGTCCTGGTCGGGCAGCGTTCGTGGGAACACGACGGTGCAACCGGGTCGATTGCGGTCCGGCCAGACCTTCGTTTCGCCCATCGCGACCTTCACCGTTGGTGCATTTGCGCCGGGTGGGGTCACGCACAACTGATGGCGCAAACCCTCCTTCGGA
>DASQAE010000115.1:0-1614 GCA_035635915.1 Burkholderiaceae bacterium
CGGATTGGCAACGACACGTTTGACGTTCTTGCGCGAGATCTGCTCGATCTCGCGCAGCCAGCTTTCGTCGAACGGCTCGCAGGTGGCGATCGTCACCTCGCTGGTCGCAACCGCGATCGGCAGGATCGAATAGTTGGTGGCGTAACTGACCGACATCACATCGACCACGCGCGCGAAGTCAACCCGCAGCGGATCGATGTGCTGGTATGGCAGCTTGGCTTTTTCCGCCAGCCATTGCGTCAAACGCTCGATGTCGAGCAACCCGCGCGCGGCGCCTGGCGAACGCAGGTTCATTTCCGCCAGCAGCGTCAGCGGATGCATGCGCGCTTCGCGCGTCTTGACGGAAAGGATGCGCTCGCCGTCGGCTTTCGCCATCAGCCCCTCGTAGACGAGGCTTTTTACGACGTAGGAAAGCGGCAATCTTCCGGTCGGTGCCGCGAGCGCCGCCTTGGCGGCCTTGTCAGGTGCGTTCATGCCAGCGTCGGCAAAAGCGCGAGTCTCACGCAGGCATATAGCGCGCCGCAAGTTCTTCGGCGCGTTTGGGCATCTTTTCGAATTCGCCCACCACGCCGTCGACAGCGCGTTTGGTGAGCGGTGTGGTTTCGAGTGGCTTCAGATAGCCCTTCTTCAGGTACGACTTGATGACGTCCGGCGGCATCACGTGCGCCTTGCCGTCCGGATCGGCGCTGAACATGAACAGCGTGCGCAGCGGGCTGATCCAGCGTAGCCGCGCCTTGATCATCACTTTGCCGTTCCAGAGGCCGAACCACGTGCCGCGCTGCCAGCTGGCGATGTCTTCATCCAGGCGCGCTTCCTCGACCCGGTCCATGTCGCCAATGTCGGTCACCGGATCGACCATCGTCACGTCGGCCTGATGCTCCTCGGCCGCACGCATCACCGCGCCGGTGGAAACCCTGATGCCACCGGCGACCGTGGTGATCGGGAACGTGCCCGTCAACTGCATGCCGTCGATGCGCGAACGCAGCTCGCTGGTAGCCACCGACGACCTGATATAGGTCGCCTGGTCGACCGGCTTCACCGCCATCGCATGCGAAGACATGAGCTGCTGGAAGAAATTCTGCTGGTCGCGTTCGGTCATGCGGATCAGCGTCAGACCGTCGCGCACCACGCGGGTGAGATTCGGAATCAATGTCACGAGGCGCTTGCGCTCCTCGGACGTGGCCTTCGGTTGCACGCTCCAGACGATCTCGTGGATCGCCTCGCGGAAGCTCTTCGAAAATCCCGGTGTCTGCGCTTCGCGCAACGTGGCCGTCACCAGCACCTGCACCCAGGACCCGATCAGGAACTCGCGCAGGTACGGTTCGAGTTCGACCCGCTCGAACGCGCGGCGCACCTGGATCGTGGTGTTGATGGCCAGAATTTCGCGCTTTTCCGCTTCCTCGAGCGCACGTTTGGCGCGCGAAATCGGGTCGTTGTCGTGCGGCACGACCTCGCCGACGAAGTTGTCGAACTCGATCAGCAGCTTGTCGAAGATGCCGATGTCCTTGTCGAACTTTTCGAGCACCGTACGAACGACGCGTTCGACCTCGGTGCGGTAACGCTCGTTTTCGTCGCCGTACGGCTCCCAGCCGATCGCCGTGGAGGCAATCCGGT
>DASQAE010000116.1:0-3032 GCA_035635915.1 Burkholderiaceae bacterium
AGAACCGGCGCCAACTCGAGGCGGTGGCCGAACTTCAGAGCGACGATGAGGCCGTCGATCGGCGTTGCATAGTCGGCGAGCGCCAGTGTCGCGTCGAAGTGCGGCGGATGGCGCAAGCACGTTGCACACAAGCGAGCGCCGCTGGGCAAACGGATGGCGCAACGAGTGCATCGCTGCGCGCTCGAGGCCACGAAGTCCTCCCGGCAGCCGCGACAGACCAGAGCCTCGGCTGGCGCGATGGCGCAGATCGCACATCGGACCGTGAGCCAGCGCGATAGCAGGGTGCGCAGCCACATCGATGCACGCTAGCTACTGCGCAGAGGGAATGCGACCCGAGTACCTGGTGCTATCAATACAGGGTGCACCGTAAACTGGGTGCACGATGCCCCTCGGCCCTGGTGAATCCGATATCGTGCCGGCGCTCGTCCCCGCGGCCCGCGCGCCGATGCGATGGCAAACCGTGCGACAGCAGTTCGATCGACGCGCCGCGCGCTTGACGCGGCATGGTTTCCTGCTGCACGAGGTGGCGGGTCGGTTGGCCGACCGGCTTGACTACATTCGCCTGGCGCCGCGCCGAATCGTGGATATCGGGTGCGGCGCGGGAGGCTCACGCGCGCTGCTCGCGGCGCGTTTCCCCGCCGCACATTGGATTGGCGTCGATCTTTCCCTGCCTATGCTGCAAGCTCGCGAAACAAACCGCGGGTTGTTTGGTTCGTGGATCGACAGGATTCGCAGCCGCGGCTCGGCTCGGGTCTGTGGCGAGGCGGCGGGCCTGCCGTTTGCTGACGGGACGTTCGACCTCGTTTTTTCGAATCTCATGTTGCATTGGCACCCGACGCCGCATAGCGTCTTTCCTGAGTGGAAGCGCGTGCTCGGCGTAGATGGGCTGCTGCTGTTCAGCTGTTTTGGTCCCGATACGCTGCAGGAACTGCGTGCTGCCTGCGCAGAGGCCCTGCAAGAGTCGTATCCGATGCCCTTCATCGACATGCATGACTTCGGCGACATGATGGTCGCGGCGGGGTTTGCAACGCCCGTTATGGACGTAGAAACGATTCGCCTGACCTATCCTTCGGCGCACGAATTGATCGCCGAGGCGCGCGCGCTCGGAGGCAATCCACGTGATGACCGAGGGCGCAGCATCGTTTCTGGAGCGCGGGCGCGCGCGTTGCTGGCTGCGCTCGAGCGTCGGCGCGACCATGCGGGCCGCATCCCGCTGACGTTCGAGGTCGCATATGGCCACGCTTGGAAACCGGCGCCAAAGAGCGCGACGGAGACCGTGATCTCCCTCGATCGCTTGCGAGCGGGATTGGGTGTGCGCGGCGTCTAGCGCATCCGGCTGCGCTGACAATAGTCAACACTCAACGGGCAACAATTTTCTTGATGTTGCGTGCGGGTCGATGTCAGGTTGTGCGAGCAGGCGTTTGTTGATGGCCGTTTTTTCCTCCCCCTATAATCCGCCGGTTTTGTGCACGGGGGGAGCCCGAATGGGGCCGTGCGCAGCACATCGTCGGGTCGGCGGCCTCGCCGTGCCGCATGATCACTGAGCCGTAACCGAATGCCTGCGCTGCCGACCTGCTGGACCGTCAAACGCAATTGCTCAGCCAGCCCCGCGCAATTGGCGGCGGTTTTTGCGTCGATGGTCGGGCTGTCCTTCGTATTTGGCGTCGCGTTTGCCACGCAAGGAATGTGGCTCATCCTGCCGTTCGTTGGCCTCGAGCTGGTCGCGGTTGCGATCGCGTTCATCTGCTACGGCCGCCGTGCAGCCGATTTCGAGCGCATCACCCTGTCGGCGCAGGACCTCAGCATCGAACGCGCCGAAGGCGCGCGTAGGCTGCATTGGCATTTTCCGACCGTTTGGGCGCGGGTCGAGGTGGAGGAGTCCGGGAGCGGATGGATGCATCGAGTGCGCGTCTTCATCGTCTCGCGCGGAGAGCGGGTCGAAGTCGGGCGCCATCTGGCGGCGCCCGGACGCAAGTTGCTCGCGCAGGAAATATTCCTGGCCTTGCGCAACACGGCGGCCGCCTGATCAAACTTTGAACGGACAACGGCGCGAGCCGGTGCTGGATTCGATGACTACTAGAAAAAGCGAGATTCCGATGCCGACGATCATCAGGTCACTCGGATTGGCCGCGGCGCTGGCCGGGGCCGGGGCAGCACAAGCGATCCAGAGCAAGTACAACCTGGCGCCGCCCGTCACCGAAATTGCGCGCGAAATCCATTGGCTGCACTGGTTCATCCTGATCATCTGTGCCGTGATTTTCGTCGGCGTGTTCGGCGTGATGTTCTATTCGATCTACGCGCATCGAAAGTCCCGCGGCGCGGTTGCAGCGCAGTTCCATGAGAGCACCAAGGTCGAAATCGTCTGGACGATCATTCCTTTCCTGATCGTGATTGCGATGGCGCTGCCCGCTACCAAGACGGTCGTGTCCATGAAGGACACCAGCAACTCCGACCTAACTATCAAAGCGACCGGCTACCAGTGGAAGTGGGGCTATGACTATCTGAAGGGCGATGGCGAAGGCATCAGCCTGCTTTCGACACTGTCCACGCCACGCGACCAGATCGACGGTGGCAACGACGCTGCGCGCATCGCCAATCCGCACTACCTGATCGAGGTCGATAACGAACTGGTGGTCCCGGTGGACAAGAAGATCCGCATGATCATCACCGCCAACGACGTGATCCACGCCTGGATGGTGCCCGCGTTCGGGGTCAAGCAGGACGCAATTCCGGGTTTCGTGCGCGATACGTGGTTCCGCGCAGAAAAACCCGGCACCTACCGCGGCCAGTGCGCCGAGCTGTGCGGCGCCGAGCACGCGTTCATGCCGATCGTGGTCAAGGTGGTGACGCAGGAAGAGTATGCGAAGTGGGTAGGGCAGAAGAAGCAGGAGATGGCTGCGCTCGCCGACGATCCGAACAAGAAGTGGGAACTGGCGGAATTGATGGAGCGCGGCGCCAAGGTCTACGCGGCGAATTGCCAGGTTTGCCACCAGGCGACCGGTCAGGGTGTCAAGGGTGCGTTCCCCGCGCTC
>DASQAE010000117.1:0-6337 GCA_035635915.1 Burkholderiaceae bacterium
GGCATACGGCGGCTGGCCGACCTTGCCCGCCGCAAACTGCGCGTTCTGTTCGTTGATCGCTTTAGTGACGTCCCCAGTCGTGAGCTTCAACTGCGCCAGACGATCCGGGCGCAGCCAGACACGCATCGCGTAGTCCTTGGCACCGAAGATCTGTACCAGCGTGGTGCCGGGAATACGTTTGACCTGGTCGAGCACGTTCAGCGTCACGTAGTTCGACGTGTAAAGATCATCGAAGCGGCCATCGGGCGAATAAAACGCCAACACTTGCAGGAAAGCGCTCGATCCCTTTTCGACCGTGACGCCCTGTCGCCGCACTTCCTGGGGCAATCTGGCGTCCGCCTGCTTGACGCGGTTGTTGACGTTGAGCGCGGCCTGATCGACGTTGGTACCAATGTCGAACGTGACCTGGATCTGCGCGACGCCGTTGGAGTTGGAGTTCGAACTCATGTAGAGCATGTGTTCGACGCCGTTGATGGCGTTTTCCAGCGGCGCTGCGACCGTCTGCTCGATGACTGTTGCCGATGCGCCGGGATAAACCGCGGACACAGTGACGACCGGCGGCGAGATTTCCGGGTACTGCGCGATCGGCAGGTTGCGCATCGCAGCCAGGCCGGCAAGCACGATGAATATCGACAGCACCACGGCGAAAATCGGGCGGTCGATGAAGAAACGGGAGAACATTGCGGGGTCCCTGTCCTGTTCTTGGGTTCAGCGCCGGCGCTGCGTGCGCCGCGGCCTGCTGCTTGGTCGTTCAGACCGACGGCGCGCTGCTGCCACCAACGGGTTACATGCGTTCGGCGCGAGCTACTTCTTCGCCTCGCCCTTCTTGACCTCGCCCTTCGCCGCGTCCGGCGGGCCGCCCTTGCCCGCGTCAGCACCGGGCGGTGGTCCAAGCATGATCGGCGCGCCATTGGGCACGGGGAAAATCCTGGCCATGCCATCGACGATCACCTGATCGCCGGGTTTCAGGCCGGACTCGACAATCCACTGGTTGGTGCCTTCCAATTCGACCCAATCGCCCGCAACCACCGGGCGCGGCAGCGCCACGTCCTTGCCCTCGGCGTTTTTTCCTGCGACGTAGACGAACTTGCCCTGTGGTCCTTCCATCACCGCGCGCTGCGGCACCACGATGGCGTTCGGGCGTGTGTTGCCTTCGACCAATACGCGCACGAACTGGCCCGGGCGCAACGCGGCGTCGGCGTTGGCGATGGTGGCGCGCGCTTCGAACGATCCGCTGTCGGGGTTGATGCGCGAGTCGATGAACGCCAGCCTGCCTTTGCGCGGGAACAACGTGCCGTCCGAAAGACGCACGCCGATCTCCTGGCCCTTTTTCGGATCCGGCGCGACCAGTTTGCCTTCGGCGGTCATACGATCGATGCGCAGCTTCTCGGATTCCGAGATGCTGAAGTTGACGTAGATCGGATCGATCTGAGAAATCGTGGTCAGCAGGCTGTCCTGCCCTGGCGATACCAGGCTGCCTTCCGACTTGAGTGCACGGCTTGCGAAACCGGCGACTGGAGCAACGACCGTCGTGTAACCGAGATTCAACCGTGACTCAGCGACCTTCGCCTGCGCCAGCTTGACGCCGGCGCCGGCGGTTTCCTCGGCCGACACCGCATCATCGAATTCACGCTTGCTGATCGCGTTTTCGGTGATCAACGCGCGCAATCGCTCGAGATTGCGTTTCGCCTGCGCGTATTCGGCTTGCGCCTGAGCAAGGGTCGCCTCGCTTTGCGCGACCATCACCGCGTAGGGCTTCGGATCGATGACGAACAGCGTTTGCCCCGCCCTGACACGACCGCCCTCGAGATACGCGCGTTTTTCGAGAATGCCCTGCACTCGCGTGCGCACCTCAGCTTCCTTGCTGCCCGCCGTCTGGCCGACGTATTCAAAGCGCAGCGGGACCGTGACAGTTTTCACCTCGGCGAGAGTCACCGGCGCGGGTGGAAAACCTGAGAAGCCGCCCTGATGCTGGCCGCGACCGCAAGCGGCGAGCCCAAGCGGGATCAGCAGCACCGCGGCAATGCGCGACGGTTTGGCAAAGGGGAAAACCAAGCCCGGTGCCGGGCGCAAACGGAGTCGTCTCATGGGATCGATCGGGCGTAGTCGCCCGCAGCAGGAGTTGTTGTCGTTTTGAGGAAGGCGCAAGCGTAGTTTCGTGTGCGCACGTTTTTAGGATAGGGGACTCACGGATTTATGTCAGTTATCTACTGACAACACAGTGTCAGTAGCCTGATCGCAGTCATCACAGTGTCGCGCGCCATCCACACAGACCCATGACCCTAATGCCGAGATTGCCGCCTGGCATCTGCCCGAATGACCAGTTGCGTGGGCTTTTGCGCTAGGAGGCGCTTCTGACCACCGTTGCGGCGAGTTGTTCCAACGCTCGCTTGGTCGCTGCATCGGCAGGGAAAAAAGATTCGATCGCAAGCTCGGCAAGCGTGACGTCGACCGGCGAACCGAAGATCGTCGTAGTGCTGAAGAACGAAAACACTCCCCCTTCGATTGCGAGCTGCAGCGGCACCACCACGCCGTTAACCTCGAATTCGTCATCCACGTCCGGGCCGCTCCCGCGCCGCTCATATCCACGCAGTTCGTCAAGCAGCGCCGCGAGTTCCGGATCACTGCTGGCGTCGACCTGGCGTTGCAATCGTTGCAACAGATGGGCACGCCACTGCGCGTGGTTGACGATGCGTGGTGCCAGTCCCTGCGGATGCAGACTCAGCCGCAATACGTTGATTGGCGGCGTGATGAGGTGCGCAGCGGCGCCTGCCATCAAAGGCGCCACGAGTCGATTGGCCATCACAAGATTCCAACGCCGGTCGACAGCCAGCGCCGGATAAGGCTCGTGTGCCACAAGCAAGCGGTCGATCGCGTGGCGCGCGCCTTCAAGGGCCTTGTCGACCAGCGGCCGCTCACGATAAAGCGGGGCGAAACCCGCCGCGAGCAGCAGCGTATTGCGCTCGCGCAGCGGAACGTCGAGACGTTCGGCAAGGCGCAGCACCATCTCACGGCTGGGCTGTGCTCGGCCTGTCTCGACAAAACTCAGGTGTTTCGCCGACACCTCGGCATCCAGCGCCAGCCCGAGCTGGCTCAGACGGCGACGCTGGCGCCATTCGCGCAACAGGTCACCTACGGGGCGTTGATCGTTCATGGCAACCGACGATAAACCCACGCGCGCCGCGACCCAATTACCTCCCAGTTAATCGACGCGCCGTCGCCTGGAAACGACACTGGCACCACATTCACTCAACCAGGAGATCGCCATGAAGCACATCCCGATGAACTCTTTCCTGCGCGGCGCGCTTGGCGTCGACGCAGTTGCCAGCGGCGCGATGGGCATTGCGCTTTCCGCCGCACCGGGACTGCTTGCCCGGGTGTTGGGTTTGCCCGAAACGCCGCTCTATTACGTCGGTGTTTTCCTCATTACGTATGCAATGTTTGTCGCGTGGACCGCATTGCGCTCGCGTCCGGAGTCGCTGCTGGTGTGGGCCATCATCGTCGGCAACGCGATCTGGGTGATCGACAGCCTGCTTCTGATCGCAAGTGGATGGGTCGGGCCGACGTTGCTCGGGTACGCCTTCGTGATTGCACAGGCGCTGGCGGTCGGTGTGTTCGGCGAGCTGCAGCTCATCGGCGTGCGCAAGGCCGCGCCGATGGCAATGGCGACAACTCAGGAGCTGCCGTAGAGCAGGAAAGCGGCCCAGACGCGAGGGTCGCGCGCGTGCGGATCGGGCGAGCGCGCGAACTCGCGTTTGGTCGCCGTCAATGCGGCCGCGGGCGAGAGCCCCTGGCGCATGCGCGCATAGAACCGCGCCATCAGGCGCGCGGTTGTGTCGTCGGCCACGGGCCAAAGCGACAACACGGCACCACGATTGCCGGCGGCGAGCGTCGCGAACGCGAAACCCAGCAGGCCTTGGCCCTGCTCGTAACGCCCTACCCCGGTGTCGCACGCCGACAGCACGACGAGTTCGGAATTCATCACCAAGCCGGCAAGCTCGGTCGCGGTGAGATAAGCATCCTTGCCCGCCATTGGCGCAAGCACCAGTGCCGCGCGCTCCGCAAACGCGGGTTCGACCAGCGCATGCGTTGCGAAGTGAACGTACCGGTAACCCGCCAGCTCACCGCTGCGACTTGCTGCCGCCAGCGCCTCCTTGCTTGCCGTTGCGCCTAGCAGGGTCCGCACCCGCGTGGGCGCAAACGCTTGCGCGATCTGTGCGATCTCGCTGCGCGCAAACGGCAGCGGTTCCCAGCCGTTACGTGTTGCGATCAAATGCGATGCGGCCACGTGTTCAGCATCGATGTCGTCGACCGCGCCGAGGGCAAGCAGATCACGCGGCCAGCCATGGCGTGGTGATCGATCCCGCAACTCGATCCAGCCGCCGAACGAGGCCGCATAGGTGATTTCGTAACGCATGACGGCGAGAGTCTTGTCTGCGCCGAGTCTGAGTGCATCCAGGGGCAGCCCGATCAGTTCGTCATCGGCGACCACGACGATGCGGCGGATGCGGGGCGCCGTTTGCGTGAGCGGATCGAACAGCGCGGCGCTAAGACGATTCGCAACCACATCGAGCGGCACCCGCGCGACCGCGTTGCCGGGGCGCACATACGAAAGCGTCCAGCGACCATCGGCAAGCACCCAGACCCGAACCGGCTCGCCTCGCACCGATCGCGCCCAAGCGCGCGCGGCGACCGCGAGGTTGGCGCCGTCGCGAATCGGCAGGATGCGGGCCGAGCGCGCATCGATGATCGTGATCCACCAGGTGCCTCCGGCGTGCTGATAAGCGACCAGTGCCGTGTCGGATGCGAGGCGAGCCTGGATCGCCGCGACCGTGGGAGTGATCGGGCTCGCAGCTTGCGGAAAACGCAAAGCAAGGTCGCGTTCGAGCTGGTCCACCGCGTCCGCCACACCGATGCGCTCAGCTTCAAGGCGAACCCGTGCTGCGACGTCGGCAACCGCAATCGCTTCGTCGAGCCGCTGGCGCTGCGCTTGCAAGCCGCGCAAAGACGCGCGCTCCTGCATGCGCGCGGGCAGCTGCAACCAGCGCCGTTCGGCGAAACGGTCGCGGAGCTGGCGGTCGCGCGCTAGCTCCGCGACGCGCAGTGCATCGTCGAGTTCGTCGTCCTGCGCATGCAACAGGGCGAGCGAGCGATAGCCGGCCATGGAGTCGTTTTCCGCGATCCACATGCCGAACGTGCTGTCGCGTACGGCAGATCCCGCGGCGAGCGCTTCACGGTTGCGCTCGGCGCGATGGACGAACTCGATCAGGCGCTGTTTGGCTTGCGCCCGCCGTCCCGCGCGTAACTCGGCACCGGCAAGCATCGACTGCCAGACCAATGCGCGCGGATTGTCGGCGCCGACCAGTTCGGTCGCTGTGCCGACTGCATCGGCGAGGAGTTCGAGCGCGCGGTCGGTATCGGCCGCAGTTACCGTGGAGCGGGCGAGTAAACAACGCGCGAGGCCCGCAGCGGCAAATTCGCGCAAACCGTTTGCCGCCGGCGCTCGCTGGCGCGCCGCGGCCAACAATTCGCAGGCTCTGTCCGTGTCGCCGGCGCGCAGCAACAACCAACCGTAGTCGATCGCGATGCCGACGGTTTGCAGCGATGCATCGGAAAAACGCTCGCGCGCAGCCTGATACGCCTGACCCATCAGGTCGAGCGCGGCTGACGGTTCGCCTTCCATCGCGGCCCAGGTCGCGATATCGCGCCGTGCCCGAATCGTCAAATCGAGGTCGGAAACCGGATCGATCCTGCGCAACAGGTGCTCGAGCAGCGCCCGCGCAGTGCCAAAGCGGCCGACACGTCCGAACAGCAGAGCGAGCAACTGCACCGTTTCATTGGTGCGGGGATGACTGGATCCCAGCACGCGCTCGCGCCACAGATACACGCGCGCGGCAACCGCAATCGCTTCCGGCAAACGCGCAGCATCTGCGAGCCCGCGCGCGATGTCCGCGTCGACATCGACCACGCGGCGGTCATCGGCTCCAAACTGTTGCGCCAACTGGTCGCGCAAGGAACGCAACCGCACGAGCTGGGCGTCGTGGCGCCCAAGCAGCGAAAGTGCATTGGCGTGGTTGCGCGTGAGCAGCAGCCGCAGGGCAGGCAACGGGCGCGCATCGGTGCGCACGATTTCCTGCAATGCTTCGAACTCTGCGAGCGCGGCCTGAGCCTGATCGAGCACCATCAAATTGGTCGCATACCGGATCCGGTTTTCGAGTGCCGGCTGGCTGCGCTCGCCGAACGTTGCGGCCAGTTTTGGCGTGACGTTCTCACGCGCGGTGAGCGCGTCAGGCCAAGGCAGCAGGCGGATCGCGGCCAATTCAAAACGCAAAGCCGC
>DASQAE010000118.1:0-3952 GCA_035635915.1 Burkholderiaceae bacterium
GCAGTCGTGCCCCAGCTCCGGGCTGTCGGCGCGATCGAGCGCAACCGCCAGTTGCTGATCGGGCGCCTCGAGCAACGCCTCGATCAGCATGTGGCCCATTTTTCCGCTGCTGCCGGCAATCGCAACCTTGAGCGTCATGTAACCGGCTCTGCTCGCGTCACTGGGTCACTTGGAGGGGAGGTTGACCTGGCCCGACGGCTCCTTGGCGGGCGGCGCCTGTGGAACGGCCTTCGGGTTGCGTCCGAGGATCAGGTTGTCTGCCATCTTCTCGGGCGGCATCTCATCCGACTCGTAGCTCGCCAGGCGATCGTTCTTGAACAAGACCATCAGCCGGCGCAGTTGTTTTTCGTCTCCTTTGCCGCGCTGGAGGTAGTAGACGTAGTCCCAACGATCGCCGTGGAAGATGCTGGTCAAAAGCGGCGTGCCGAGCAGGAAACGCACCTGGTCGCGCGTCATCGACTCGCGCAGCTGCTCGACCATCTCCCTGGTGACGACGTTGCCTTGCTGGACATCGGGGCGATACGGCTGAACGAAGGTCGGCGCCCAGGAGCGCATTGAGCCGCAGCCGGTAAGCGAGACAAGACCGACGAGTGCGGCGGCGAAGAGGCGACAAGATGAGGTCATCAATCGAAGCGCGAATGGGCAGGGGCGTGAAGCGGCCGCTATGATACCGGCGAGTTTCCGACTTTCACTCGTCTCCCCATGGTTCAACGTAGTGCTCCCACCTCGGCCGATCTGAAGACGATCGGCCTGAAGGCCACATTGCCGCGGTTGAAGATTCTGGAGATCTTCCAGCGCAACTCGCAGGCAGGCGGGGCGCGTCACATGAGCGCGGAAGACGTGTACAAGGCGCTGCTGGCCGAGCACCTCGATGTTGGGCTGGCGACGGTCTACCGCGTGTTGACGCAGTTCGAACATGCCGGCCTGCTTTCGCGCAGTAACTTCGAAGCGGGTCACTCGGTGTTCGAGCTCAACGAGGGCTCGCATCACGACCATCTCGTCTGCCTTACCTGTGGCCGAGTGGAGGAGTTCGTCGATGCGGATATCGAGTCGCGCCAGCACAAGATCGCCGAAGCGCGCGGCTTCCAGCTCCAGGATCACGCGCTTGCTTTGTACGGCGTCTGCACCAAACGCGACTGCCGCTACCGCAAGTAAATAGCGCGCGCACCACGCACACTCACCTCACGCTGCCAGCATCTCGCGCGCGTGTTTGCGCGTCGTATCCGTGATTTCGATGCCGCCGAGCATGCGGGCGAGTTCTTCCACCCGTTGCTTGCGCTCCAGCGCCATGATGCGCGACACCGGCGGCCCGGAATCGCTGGCCACTTTGCTCACCAGAAGGTGTTGATCGCCGCGTGCCGCCACCTGCGGCAGATGGGTTACGCACAGAACCTGTCGCTGTTGTCCCAACTGCTTGAGCAGCCGGCCAACGGTCTCCGCGACCGCGCCGCCGATACCGGCGTCAACTTCGTCAAATATCAGCGTGGCGACCGGCGTGGCGCTGGCCGCGATCACCGAGATGGCCAGGCTGACACGCGCGAGTTCGCCGCCCGAGGCCACCTTGACCAGCGGTCGCGGTGACGTGCCCGCATGGCCCGCGACCAGATACTCGACCCGCTCGTCACCGCTGGCTGAAGGCTCGGCCGGGTGCAGCGCCACCTCAAAACGGCCGCCTGGCATCGAAAGATCCTGCATCGCGCGCGTGACTTCGATGCCCATGTTGCGCGCCGCGCCCGCGCGCGCGCGTGAAAGTTCGTGCGCCGCGGCGCGATATGCGGCCTGTGCGCTTTCTTCTGCGCGGCGTAACGCATCGAGGTCGTTGGCCGCCGAAAGCGCCGCCAGCTTTTCCTCAGCCGTAGCGAGCAAAGCCGGCAGCTCGCCCGGCGCGCAGCGGAACTTGCGCGCCGCCGCGTGAAGAACGGCGACGCGAGCCTCTACCTGCGCAAGACGCGCACCGTCGAGATCGGCGCGATCCAGGTAATGACGCAACTCGGCAACGGCTTCGTCGACCTGGATGCGCGCGGTCGCAAGCAGGTCAAGCACCGGGCGCAGGCGTTGATCGAACTGCGCCAGCGGACCGAGGCGTGTGGCGACCGCATCGATCTGCGGCAGCGCGGCCGCGTCCGCCTCCGCAAGCGTATCGATGGCCGTTTGTGCCGCTTCGAGCAGCGCCGCTGCGTGCGCAAGCCGTTTGTGATCCGCCTCGACGGTCTCCCATTCGCCGCTCTGCGGCGCAACTTCTCCTAGCTCTTCAACGGTCCAGCGCAGGCGATCCTGTTCCGCGAGCGCGCTTGCCGCCATCGCCTCGGCGTCCTCGCGCGCACGCTTGCGTGCGCGCCATTGCGCAAAGGCGGCGGCGACCTCGGCGGCGGACTCGGCCAAACCGCCGTGCTCATCGAGAAGACGCTGCTGTGCGTTCGCCTTCAGCAGCGACTGGTGTGCGTGCTGGCCGTGCACGTCGACCAGAAGGTCGCCCAGCTCGCGCAACTGGGCGAGGGTGGCCGGGCTGCCATTGATGAACGCCTTGCTGCGTCCGGTTGCGTCGACCGTCCTGCGTAGCAGCGCAACATTGCCTTCGTGAGTCATTTCGTTGGCGCTCAGCCAACCGGCCGCTACTTCGCCAAGGCGAAACTCCGCCGCCACTTCCGCACGGGTGCTGCCTTCGCGCACGACGTCGGCGTCGCCGCGTTCGCCGAGCGCGAGCAACAATGCGTCGACCAGGATCGACTTGCCCGCACCGGTTTCTCCAGTGAGCACGGTAAAGCCGGGTGCGAAGTCAAGGTCGAGTTCGTCGACGATGACGAAGTTACGGATGGAAAGCGAAAGCAGCATCGGTGCGCGTAGAGCCGCTCAGGCGCGGGTGTGCGGCTCGGACGGCATGACGTTCCAGTGCAGTTTCTGGCGCAACGTCTCGAAGTAGTTGTAGCCGACCGGATGCAGCAGCGCGATATGGTCGGCGCTGCGCCGCGAGTGCACGATGTCGCCCGGTTCGAGCAGCGAAAACGTCTGCATGTCGAAGTGTGCCGCCGCGTCGCGCACGTCGGTGATCTCGATCTCGACCACGGCGTCGTCGGGCAGCGCAATCGGCCGATTCGACAGAGTTTGTGGCGCTACCGGTACCAACACCTGGCCGGCAAGCGACGGGTGCAGGATGGGCCCGTTGGCGGAAAGCGCGTAGGCGGTCGAACCGGTGGGCGTGGCAAGAATCAACCCGTCGGCGCGCTGGTTGTAGATTGTCACGCCGTCGACGCGCACGGTGAACTCCACCATGCCTCCAGTGCTGCCGCGCGAGACCACGACGTCGTTGACGGCGCGAGCCCGGAATACCGCCTTTCCTGCGCGCAGGATTTGCGCTTCCAGCAGCGCGCGTCGATCGGTTTCGTACCGGCCGTCCAACATGGCGCTCAGCACCTCCGGCATCTGGTCGAGCGCGATGTCGGTCATGAAGCCCAGCCGGCCATGATTGATGCCGATCAGCGGAATGCCGTGGCGCGACAGGTCGCGCGCAATGCCAAGCAGGGTGCCGTCGCCGCCAAGCACCACCGCGACGTCGGCCTTCTTGCCGAGCGCATCGACCGTGTAACCGGGGTATTCGGTGAGCCCGACCAGGTCGCGCGTTGCAGCGTCGAACATCGGCATCAGGCCCTTTTTTTCGACGATGCGTGCGATGGCCTCAAGCGGCTCGCGTATGCCCTCCGCGCTCGGTTTGCCGAAGATCGCAACGTGCTTGAAAGGTTGCACCATGGCGGCAATCTAGCAAGAAAGCGTCGGCGCAGGCCGCAAACGGGACGCGCCGCGCTGCAATCCATAGAATGCCGGGGATGTTGGACGCACGTGCACGCCTGCTGCTCAAGACCTTGATCGAACGCTACATCGCGGACGGTCAGCCGGTCGGATCGCGCTCGCTCTCGAAGCTGTCCGGGTTGGATATCTCACCGGCGACGATCCGCAA
>DASQAE010000119.1:0-3223 GCA_035635915.1 Burkholderiaceae bacterium
AGCAGCGCATCGACGAAGAATCGTGGTATCGCGGCACGGCCGATGCGGTGTTCCAGAACCTCGACATCATCCGGGCGAACAACCCGGAGTACATCGTCGTCCTCGCCGGCGATCACATCTACAAGATGGATTACGGCCGCATGCTGGAGTTTCACGTTCAAAGCGGCGCAATGTGCACCGTGGGTTGCATCGAGGTACCACGCTCCACCGCCAGCGCATTCGGCGTGATGGCGGTCAACGAGCAGGGCCGCATCGTCGACTTCCTGGAGAAGCCGGCCGATCCGCCGTCGATGCCGGGCCGTCCGGACATGGCGCTCGCCAGCATGGGCATCTATGCGTTCAACGCCGAATACCTGTACGCCGAGTTGGAGCGCGATATTGCCGACCGCGCGTCGGCGCACGACTTCGGCAAGGACATCATTCCGACTGCCGTGCGCAACGGCGTCGCGTGGGCGCAGCCATTTGGCGCCGCCTGTGTGCGCGCGGAGGACGACGAAGAGCCGTACTGGCGCGACGTGGGCACCATCGATGCGTATTGGGAGGCGAACATCGACCTGACCGCCACCAGGCCGCTGCTCAACCTTTACGACACCGACTGGCCGATCTGGACCTGGCAGGAACAATTGCCGCCCGCCAAGTTCGTTCACAACGAACCCGATCGGCGCGGAATTGCGATCGAATCGACGGTCTCGGGTGGTTGCATCATCTCCGGCGCGTTGTACCGGTCGCTTTTGTTTTCCAGTTGCCGGGTGCATTCGTACTCGCAGGTAAATTGGTCCGTGCTGTTGCCATCGGTTGTAGTCGGTCGGAACGTGCGCCTGAACAAGGTGGTGATCGATCGTGGCTGCGTCTTGCCCGACGGTCTTGTCGTCGGCGAGGACGCGGAGAGCGACGCGCAGCGGTTCCATCGCACCGAGGGTGGCGTCACGCTCATCACGCGCGAAATGCTGGCCCTGCTCGCCTAGTCGATGCCTCGCTCCACGCCGCGGCGCGTGCTGCATGTCGGCGCCGAGATCTACCCGCTGATCAAAACGGGCGGTCTCGCGGATGTGCTCGGTGCTCTGCCGAGCGCCCTGGCCTCGGGCGGAACCGACGTGCGCCTGCTGCTGCCCGGCTATCCGGCATTACTGCAGGCGTTGCGGGAGCCAACCGTCGTCGGGACCTTTGGACCCGCGTTCGGTGCGGCATCGCTCGTCGTGCGCCTCGGCCGGCCGACCGGCATCGACGTACCGGCCTATGTCATCGATGCGCCGGCACTGTTCGATCGTCCCGGCAATCCGTACCTGGGCACCGATGGTCATGAGTGGAAGGACAACCCGCTGCGGTTCGGAGCGCTTGGCTGGATGGCGGCTCATCTCGGCCTGGGAGACGTCGACCGCGCGTGGCGACCCGAGATCGTGCACGGTCATGACTGGCATGCTGGACTGGCGTGTGCGCACCTGGCGCATCACCCGAACCCGGGCTGTCGCAGCGTCTTCACCGTACACAACCTCGCGTTCCAGGGCCTGTTCCCGAAGGATCTGCTGCCTTCGCTGCTGCTGCCCGAGGCCAGCTTCGTGTTCGATGGATTGGAATTTCACGGCCAGGGATCCGCCATCAAAGCCGGCTTGCAGTACGCCGACCACATCACCACGGTGAGCCCCACTTATGCGCGCGAAATCCAGACCGCCGAATTCGGTTGTGGCCTGGACACCGTCATCGCACATCGCCGAGCAGTGCTCTCGGGAATCCTCAATGGCGTTGACTACAAGGTGTGGAACCCGGCCAACGATCCGCATCTTGGGGCGCGCTTCGACCCGAGCGCCGCGCCCGAAGAATTGCGCGCCGGAAAAGCGCGCGCCAAGCAGGCATTGCAGAGACAGCTTGGCCTGGAGCCGGCGCGCGAGCGCTTGCTGCTCGGAGTCGTGAGTCGTCTGACCACACAAAAGGGCATCGATCTCCTCATCGAAGCCTTGCCACACGTCGTGCCGCAAGGCGTGCAACTTGCGCTGCTCGGCAGCGGCGACGACAAGATGGAGGCCGACTTGTCCGCACTCGCTGCATCGCATCCGCGCTCGATCGGCGTGCGCCTCGGCTACGACGAGTCGCTCGCCCACCGCATCATTGCAGGCGCTGACGTGATCGTTGTGCCGTCGCGTTTCGAGCCATGTGGCCTGACACAGTTGTACGGCGTTCGTTACGGCACGCTGCCGCTCGTGCGCAGCGTTGGTGGACTGGCCGACACGGTGGTCGACGCCAGCCCAAGCGCGATCGCGGCAGGAACGGCGACCGGCTTCACCTTCGCGGCTGCGACGATGACCGACCTGCTCGCCACGATCCGGCGCGCCGAACAGCTGTTGCGCGCGCCGGCCACCTGGCTTGCGATGATGAAGCAGGCGATGGCGCAGGACTTTTCCTGGAACAAGGCCGCGACGGCTTACCGCGCTATCTACGAGCAACTGACTGAGCGCTCGCCTGCGTGACGTAGCGCCGCGCTCCAGCGGCTCAAGGTGAGCCGTGCGGTGCTTCGGAACCGGGCGTTACCTGCCATGGGTTGGCGCGCCGGACCAGGTGGTCGTCGCGCACGCGCCGCGTGTAGCCGACACGATCGAAGAACTCCAGGATCTGAATCGCCACCTTGCGGCCGGTGCCGATGCGATCGCGAAACTCGGCTGCGCGCGCGGCGCCGTGGCGTTCACTCAGTTCGCGCGTGATATCGGCCATCGCGCGCACGGCGGAGGTGTCGAAAAAATGATCGTGCGCGACCAGCGTGATCTCGCCGACCCGTGCCACCCGTCGCAGCAGCGTGCGCACGTCGGTCTCGGGGATCTTCAGCTCGCGCCCGATGTCGCGCACGCGTGGTGGCTCGAAAGGTTTTTCGAGCAGCAGCGGCTTGATGCGCTCCCACACTACGCGTTCGCTCTTGCCGAGTTCGGCCTTGTGCGCTGGATCGCCGAGAAATGCGCCGCGCCGGACAAGGCGGCTCTCCGCAAGCAGCTCGTCGACCAATTCGCCGAACGCTTCCGCTGCCAGCGCGGGTGCGACCATTCGACGCAGCCGGTTTTGCTCGACGCCCGGCATCTCCGGCTCGCGCTCGTGCGTGGCAGTCACTGCCGCAAGCAGTTTTTCGCGCAGCGCCGACCAGGCTCGTGCAGCGAACGCCGCGTCCGCAGCCACGCGCGCGTGCACGTCGGCCGAGAGGCTATGAGCGTCTGCATCCTGCAGATTCCAGCCGTTGCGCACA
>DASQAE010000120.1:0-5318 GCA_035635915.1 Burkholderiaceae bacterium
CGACTGAGCGCAAGCATCACGAAACGTTCCCCTGCTGGCTGCTCGAGGACCAGGTCGAGTAGCGGCAGCAGGCCGTGATGCAACCCTTCGGCGCGCAGGCGGGTGATGCAGGCGACCGAATGGCCGCTGGTGAGCAGCTTGAGCATCTCGTCGAACAGGCGCGCTGCAGGCACGTTTTCGACCAGGTCGGCGAGCGGCCCGATTGCGGCGCGCGTGGCCGGATCGATCTCGAACCCGAGTTTGGCGGCAAAACGCACGGCGCGCAGCATGCGCACCGGATCCTCGCGGTAGCGCGCCTCCGGCACACCGATCACGCGCAGGCGCTTGCGGCGGATGTCGCGCACGCCGTCGTGATAATCGAGCACGGTTTCGCTGGTCGGGTCGTAGTAAAGCGCGTTGATCGTGAAATCGCGCCGTGCCGCATCCTCGTATTGCTCGCCGAAAACGTTGTCGGCGAGCACGCGACCGTGCGCGTCGGTCTCCCGCTCCGGGTTGTCGAGCGCGCGGAAGGTAGACACCTCGATCGTCTCCGAACCGAACATCACGTGCACCAGTCGGAAGCGGCGGCCGATAATGATGGCGCGGCGAAAATGCGACTTCACCTGTTCGGGCGTGGCGCTGGTCGCGACGTCGAAGTCCTTGGGCGCAATGCCAAGCAGCAGGTCACGCACTGCGCCGCCCACCAGGTAGGCACGAAAGCCGGCCTTCTGCAGGGTCTCGCATACGCGGAGCGCCGAACGCGACACCAGTTCGCGATCGATGTGGTGCTCGCCGGCGCCGATGCGCTTCGGCTCCTTGCGCAGCCGCGGGCGCTTGAGGCCGCGATTAAAAAGCGTCTGAACCCGCTCGACAAAACGTTTGATCACACTCGGTCCTCAGCAAGTGGCCCGCGGCCAATTGCTGCACAAATCTCCCCTCGCCCGCGAAGCGGGAGAGGGGCGGGGGTGAGGGCGCCGATCACAAACCTCCCCTCGCCCGCCAAGCGGGAGAGGGGCCGGGGGTGAGGGCGCACGACGATTGCATCTGCACGATGATTGCCTCTACGCGCCGAGCACGAGCGCGAACAGATCGAGCGTGGGCCAACCGCGCTGCGCAGCGACTGCCCGCAGGCGCGCGTCACCGTTGGTCACCACCGGGTGCGCCACCGCTTCCAGCAGCGGCAGGTCGTTGATCGAGTCGCTGTAGAAGATGCTGTCCGCGCAATCCGCGAGCGTGGTGCCGCGCGCCGCGAGGAACGCGTGCACGGCGCGCACCTTGCCTTCCTGGTAGGTGTGCGTGCCGACGTAACGGCCGGTGAACTTGCCTTCCGCTTCTTCCGGCATCACTGCGAGCAGATGCTCGATGCCGAAAAGATCGGCGATCGCACGGGTCAGGAATGCATGCGTGCCGGTCACGAGCGCGAGCACAAAACCATCGGCGCGGTGGCATGCGATCAACTGCACCGCTTCGGCTCGCACGTGCGGCGCGACGTGTTCGCGCACGAAGTCGTCGCGCCAGCGTTCCAGCTGCGGCCGCGGGAAACGCGCGAGCAGATCCATCTGGAACGTCAGGTAGCCGTCGATGTCGAATCGGCCCGCCTTGTACGTCGCGGCGAAGTGGCCGATGCGCGCGCCGTATTCGTCGGCATCGAGACCCGCCTGGCGGACCAGAAAATGCGACCATGTGTCGGCACTATCGATGGGCAGCAGCGTGTGGTCGAGGTCGAATAGCGCAAGTTTCATCGGGCAGGGATTCTACGTTTCGCCGCCCGCCGGGTTCGCGTGGGCCGAAACCAGCCATTCGCGTGCGAGGCCGAGCGTCAACGCACGCTTGCGCACCAGCGCCCACGCGTCCAGCGCGTCAAGCGCCGCCACCAGCGTGCGCATGTCGCGCGGCAGCTGCACCAGCAGAAATGGAATCACATCGGCATCGATACGCACGCCGCGCGACGTCGCGTGCGCTTGCAGCGCGGCGTTTTTCTCGGCGTCGGAGAGCGGATGCAACTGGTACACATAGCCCCAGGCCAGGCGTGTGCGCAGGTCCTCGCGCAAGACGAGCTGCGCCGGAGGTAGCGCGCCGGCGATCACGCAGGAAGATGCGCCATCCGCGCGAACCGCGTTCAAGCTATTAAAGAGCGCGATCTGTGCCTGCGCATCGCAGCGCTCCACGTCGTCGACCAACGAGATGCCGGGCGTCTCCGCAGCGACCTGCGGCGTCCAACGATAGGAGTCTGCCCGCGCCGCGAGCGCCGCCAGCAGGTGGCTGCGGCCGCAGCCGCGCGCGCCCCAGAGATAAACGATACGTTCGCCAAGGCGGCGCTCGACCAATGCTCGCAGCGCGGCCAGCGTTTCGGCGTTGCGTCCGGCCACGAAGTTGTCGAGCGACGGTTGCAGCGGCTGCAGCAGATCGAGCGTGAGCTGCGTCATGCCTGCCTGTAGAACTCGCTGGCGAGGTACACGGCTCGCAGCCGTTTCAAGCCCACCAGCAGCACGGCGCTTGCAGGCAAGGCCAGTAGCACGCCGAAAAAGCCGAACACCTGGCCGAAGGCCAGCAACGCAAAGATGACGGCGAGCGGGTGCAATCCGATCCGCTCGCCGACCAGGCGCGGCGTGAGGAAGAAGCTCTCGATTACCTGACCCAGGCCATAGACGACGCCAACCGCGATGATTCCCGACCAGCTTTCGAACTGCAGGATCGCAGCGAGCAACGCGAGCGTCAGGCCGAGTGCGTAACCGACATAAGGAATAAACGCGAGCAGCCCGGTCAGGATGCCGATCGGCAACGCGGTCGGCGAACCGGTGAAGGCAAGCCCGACCGAGTAGTACACCGCCAGCGCGAGCATGACCGAAAGCTGGCCGCGCAGAAACTGCGAGAGCAATCCGTCCGTTTCCGCGAGGAACGACGTCGTCTGCGCGTGCCAACGACGCGGGATCAGCTCTTCGAAACGATCGCGAATGACGTGAAAGTCGAGCAACAGGTAAAACAGCACGACCGGAACCAGGAGCAACGTGCCCAGGACGCCAAGCAGCGCGACACCGCCGGAGCGCAGGTGCGAGGCGACAGTCGCAATTACGTCCTCCTGGCCCGCCACCTGGTCGGTGAAGAGTTGGCGCAGGAACTGGGCATCGAACTGGATCGTGACGTTGAACCATTCCGCCAGTTTCGGCGCCACGACCGAATTGAGCTTGTTGATCAGGTTGGGCAATTGCGCTTGCAGCGCGCTCATCTCCTGGCGAAACACCGGAATCAGGATCAGCAGCAGCCCGAACACGATGAGGAGCGCCAACAGGATCATCATCAGTACCGCGAGCCAGCGCGGAATCCGATGCCGCGCCAGCCAGTCGACGCCGGGCGCGATCAGGTACGCGATGATGGCTGCCAGCGCGAACGGTGCCAGGACCGGCGCCAGCAGGTACATCAAAAACAGCAGCAGCAGGCCAAGCCCGATCCAGATCGAGGCTTGCACGCGCTGCGGAGTAAACAGGCTCATCGAACTAGAATGCCCGCCGTTGTTGTTGGCGCCGAAGTCTAACGAGCAATCGCCTCGGCCGGCCTGTCCATCCTCTCCAGACGAGATCCATCGATGTCCTCGGGACTTACGTACGCCGCTGCCGGTGTTTCGATCGACGCCGGCGACGCACTGGTCGACCGTATCAAGCCGCTCGCCAAGCGCACCCTGATTCCCGGCGTTCTGGGCGGCATCGGCGGTTTTGGCGGCCTGTTCGAGGTCCCGAAGGGCATGCGCGAGCCGGTGCTGGTGACCGGTACCGACGGCGTCGGAACCAAGCTCAAGCTCGCATTTGCACTCGATCGGCACAACACCGTGGGCCAGGACCTGGTCGCGATGAACGTCAACGACATCCTGGTGCAGGGTGCACGACCGTTGTTTTTCCTCGACTACTACGCCTGCAGCAAGCTCAACGTCGACGTGGCCGCCAGCGTGATCGAAGGTATCGCGCGCGGGTGCGAGTTGGCTGGTTGTGCACTGATCGGCGGCGAAACCGCCGAGATGCCCGGCATGTACGCCGAGGGCGAATACGACCTTGCCGGGTTCGCGGTCGGGGTGGTGGAAAAGTCGGAGATCATCGATGGCAGCACGATCGTGCCCGGCGATGCCGTGCTCGGCCTTGCTTCGAGCGGACCGCATTCGAACGGGTTTTCGCTGATCCGCAAGATCGTCGAGGTGAGCGGCGCCAGTTACCTGGACGATTTCAACGGCCGCCCGCTCGGCGAGGTGCTGCTGGCGCCGACGCGGATCTATTGTCGCCAGGTGCTGGCAGTGCACCCGCAGGTGCGGCTCAAGGGCATGGCGCACATCACCGGCGGCGGGCTGATCGAGAATGTACCGCGCGTGTTGCCGGAAAACGTCCAGGCCGTCATCGATCGCGGCAGCTGGCGACGGCCGGCAATCTTCGATTGGCTGCAACGGGCAGGGCGAGTCAACGACAACGAGATGTTTCGGGTGCTGAACAACGGCATCGGGCTCGTGGTCGTCGTGGGCGCGGACGACGCCGAGCCTGCGCGCGCTGCCTTCGAGGCGCAGGGAGAAACGTGCTGGCGCATCGGCACCATCGCCGCACGCCCGGCAGGAGCGCCCGGCTGCATGGTGCTTTAGACGCGGCGCGGTCGCACGACGGCCGCTTTCCTTACGTCTTTTTCAACGCGAATGTAGTTCCGCCCAAGCGAGTTACCCGTGAAAGGTTTGCGCGCCAGCCGTGACTAAGCGTGCGAGCAGCGCCCGAACTGCATCGACATCGAACGCTGCCAGGACCACGGACGGAGGACTTGCATGCAATTGCAGAGGGCCGGCATGAGTGCAGTCGCGGATAACGGCGGCCGGCCGCCCGGCCAGATCGTGCTGGTCCTGCAAGGCGGCGGCGCGCTCGGCGCGTATCACGCCGGCGTGTTCCAGGCGTTGCACGAAGCCGGCATCGAGCCGGACTGGGTGATCGGAACCTCCATCGGCGCGATCAACGCTGCTCTGATCGCCGGCAATCCGCCGGCGCAACGGCTCGAGCGCATGCGCGAGTTCTGGCGTCTGGTCGAATGGCGCGACGTGTTCGGCTTCGCCGGCTCGCTGCCGTCGTGGGTAGCGGGGCCGTTTGCCAATCTGGACACCATCGCTCGTGGTGTCGGCGGGTTCTTCGATCTGAATCCGTTTGCCCTATTCGGTGTACGCACACCGCTCGGCCTCGACAATGCGGCGTTTTATCGCACCATGCCGTTGCGCGAGACGCTCACCAAACTGGTCGATTTTGATCTGATCAAACGCGGTCCGATGCGGCTTACCGTCGGCGCCGTGAATGCGCGTACCGGCGCGATGCGCTACTTCGACAGCA
>DASQAE010000121.1:0-6290 GCA_035635915.1 Burkholderiaceae bacterium
TTTCGGCCTCCAGCCGCGAATAAAGATCGGTCGAGTACCGGATGAGGCGCGTCATGCTTTCGTGATTGCGCAGCTGCCCGACCAGCCCGGCCGCGTGCCAGGTCGTGCCACTCGTGAGCCGGCCCTGTTCGAGCAATACGACGTCCTTCTCGCCGAGTCGCGCAAGGTGGTACGCAACCGAACAGCCCATGATGCCGCCGCCGATGATGACGAAACGTGCGTGCGCGGGGGGCACGCGGCCGCCTGGATCCGGTGTTTCGTTCACCAGCGCGATCTCCGTGCGCGCGCCACGTCAGGCGGTTTCTGATGGGCGCCGTTGACTTCCTGCACGGCGATCTGCACTCGATTGCGCCCGTCCTCGATCCTGCGCAGCACCTCGGAAGGTGCCGGTTGCGTGAACGCATCCGCTGCGGCAGCGCCAAGCGCCAGCGCGGCCGCGCAAAGCGCGCTTCTCAGCAGATCAGACCACTGCGCGGGGCGCGCGGGCGCAAGAGGCTTGGTCAGCAATGTGGCGGTTGTTCCTGCTGCGGCGGGCCGCGGGGCGCGTGGCAAGGGCTGCTAGTTTGCCCTGGACCCGCGCCGCGGCCAAACCGGGCGACCGGCGGGGCACCGCTCGGCGTAAAGTTGCCTGCGAACGGGCAATATTCGCAGCGCGTGCGCGCGCGGCGGCGCAGTCAACCAGAGCAGGAGGAGAAATGGCGGAGTTTTCCACGGCAAACCTTCGTACCGTAGCGCTGGTAGGTCACGGCGCCGCCGGCAAGACTTCGCTGGCGGAGCAACTGCTGGTCAAGTCGCGAATGATCGGCGCTGCGGGCACTGTGGAAAAAGGCAACACGATCAGCGATCACGATCCGCTCGAACGAGCTGCGCTGCACTCGTTGCGATCGAGTGTCCTGCATTGTGATTACAACGGCACACGCATCCATCTGATCGACACGCCTGGGTATCCCGATTTTCTGGGGCAGGCCATCGGCAGTCTCGACGCGGTGGAAACGGTGGCGATCGTGGTCAGCGCCACCAACGGTATCGAGCTCGTGACGCGGCGGATGATGGACTGGGCGAAAAACCGCAACCTCTGCCGCATTCTGGTCGTCAACAAGATCGATCACGAGAACATCAACCTGCCGCGTCTGCTCGATCAGTTGCAGGAGGCATTCGGCGCAGAAGTGCTGCCGGTCAATTTGCCGTCCGAAGGCGGCGCCCGCGTGATCGACTGTTTCGACCACGATCAGGGCGAGGCGGATTTCCTCTCGGTTCCCGACGTGCATCGGCGCCTCATGGAGCAGGTGGTCGAGGTCGACGACGCGGCCATGGAGAAGTACCTCGAAGAAGGCGCCGTCGATCCGACCACGTTGCATGGGCCGCTGGAAAAGGCGCTGCGAGATGGCCACATCATTCCGGTGTGTTTTGTCTCGGCGCGCACCGGAGCAGGAGTACAGGACCTGCTGGACGTGATCGCTCGCCATCTGCCGAATCCTGCCGAGGGCAACCCGCCGCTTTTTTTCAAGGGCAACGGCAGCGCCGAGCTCGCTGACGCGCATTCGTTCCGCTCCGAGCCCGATCCTGGCAAACACGTGCTCGCGCACGTCTTCAAAGTGATCAACGACCCGTACGTGGGCAAGATCGGCGTGTTTCGGGTGCATCAGGGCCGGATCGCGCGCGATACGCAGCTTTTTGTCGGCGACGGCAAGAAGGCGTTCAAGGTCGGGCATCTGTTCCTGATGCAGGGCAAGGACACCGTCGAGGTGCATGAACTCACGCCGGGCGATATCGGTGCGGTGGCGAAGGTCGACGACATCATCTTTGATTGTGTGCTGCACGACTCGCACGATGAAGACCTGATCCGGATGAAGCCGCTCGAGTTTCCCAAGCCGATGTACGGCCTGGCGATCGAACCGAAGCGACGCGGCGATGAAGGTCGCATTTCCGAAGTTCTCACCAAGATGGCCGCGGAAGATCCGACCCTCGTGATCGAGCACGACGCGGTGCAGAACGAAACCGTGATTCGCGGCTTGTCGGACCTGCATCTGCGCACACTATTGGAGCGGATGAGCACGGTATTCAAGCTCGAGGTCACGACGCGGCCACCGCGTGTGCCGTATCGCGAGACCGTTGGCGCGAACGCGGAGGGGCACGCGCGTCACAAGAAGCAGACTGGTGGCGCCGGCCAGTTCGGCGAAGTGTTCCTGCGCGTCGAACCGCTGATGCGCGGCGCGGGATTCGAATTCGTCGATCAGGTGAAAGGTGGAGTGATCCCCTTCAACCTGATCCCGGCGGTGGAGAAGGGCGTGCGCGAAGTGCTTGGCACCGGTTATGTCGCCGGGTATCCGATCCACGACGTGCGCGTCACGGTTTACGACGGCAAACATCACCCGGTGGATTCGAAGGAAATTGCGTTCGTTGCCGCTGGCCGCAAAGCCATGCTCGATGCCCTCACCAAGGCGCGGCCAGTGGTGCTCGAGCCCATCGTATCGATCGAGATCGCGGTACCCGATACGGCCATGGGCGATATCACCGGCGATCTTTCGGCGCGCCGCGGCCAGGTCACGGGAACCGGCAATCTGGCCGGAGGGATGATGCTGGTGCAGGGCACGGTGCCGCTTTCCGAACTCGACGGTTACGCGGGCCGGCTGAAGGCCATCACCCAGGGCCAGGGCAGTTTCTCGATGGAGCTGTCGCACTACGAGGCCGTGCCGCCGAACGTGCAAGTGCAGCTCGCAGCCGAGTTCAAGTCCAAGCGCAAGGCGGAAGAAGAAGACTGACAGCGCAAATCTGCGCTGGTCGAGCGCCCTGCAAAGATCTACGTCGTCAAGGGCCAAATCGTCGAATACGCGAGCAACTGCGCGGTGCCGATAGTGCCGTGATGCGAGCGCGGGTCGCGCCAGGCAGTGCCCTGCGTGGCTCAACTGTGGCGGTCGGCGCTGCGCGCCGACTGCACTGCGCTGCTCGGTCCGGGGTCGCGCCGCGTAACTCGCTGCGTTCGCTGCGCTCACTGCGCTCGGACAGACGCGGCGAGTCAGATGTACGAAGCGCGCTACGCGCGCCGACCCCGGCCCTCCGCTGCTCGTCGCTACAGACATCGCCCCTCCGGGCACTGCCTGCCGCTCCGGCACTACCCAGCCATGCCCGCATCGCATGCCGGGGTGGTGCTGCAAAGGTGCGCGACTCCGAAGCAGCGGCGCCTATGGGGCGCGCAGGTGCCAGGCTTTCGGCCGCGTGAATGCTTCGATGCCGTAGGTGGAAAGCGTGAGCCCGACTCCGGAATGGCCAACGCCGCTCCACGGCAAACGCGGGCTTACGCGATCGCAACAGTTCCAATAAACGGATCCGGCGCGCACTTGCGCCAGGATGCGTCTGGCTCGCGTTTCGTCGCGCGTGTAGACGCCGGCGGTCAAGCCGTATTGCGTGTCGTTCATCAAGTGCACTGCCGCGTCGTCATCCGCCACTTTCTGGATGCCGATGATGGGGCCGAAACTTTCTTCGCGCATCACATCCATCGCGTGGTCGACGTTGACCAGGACGGTCGGCTCGAACCAGTTGCCCGGCCGCTCGATCCGATGGCCGCCGATCAGCACACGCGCGCCCTTGGCAAGCGCATCGGCAACCTGCATCTCGAGCACTTTGACCTGCGCCGCGCGCGTCAACGGACCGATGTAGGAGTCGTCCGAGCAGGGATCACCGACTTTGAGGCTGGCTACTTCGGCGACGAAAGCGTCGACGAAGGCATCGTAGATCTGCTCCTGCACGTAGATGCGCTCGACCGAGCAGCAGCTCTGGCCGGTGTTGTACATCGCGCCATCGGCGAGCGACGCGGCGGCGACCGCAACGTCCACGTCTTCGCACACGTACGTCGGATCCTTGCCGCCGAGTTCGAGCTGAAGTCTGCCAAGGCGCGCGCCGACGGCCTGGGCGATCTTGGCGCCGGTGTTGTAGCTGCCGGTGAAAAAGACACCATCGACCGCGTGCTTGAGCAACTCGATACCGACTCGTCCACCGCCGACCAGGACGGTGAAAACGTCCTGCGGCACGCCGGCCGCATGCAGGAGGTTGCCGATCTCGATCCCGGTCAGCGTGGCGTATTCACTCGGTTTGTAGAGCACGCTGTTGCCGGCGAGCAGCGCCGGAACGAACACGTTGCTGCCCACAAAGTACGGGTAGTTCCACGCCGAGATGTTCGCGATCACGCCGAGTGGTTCGTGCTCGATGCGCTCGCGCATTCCGTCCTGGTCGAATACCTGGCGCGGTTCGAGTGTGGGCTGGGTCGCGGCGAGAAAAAAATCGATGCGCCCGAGCAGGCCGTTGATTTCATTGCGCGACTGCTTGATCGGTTTGCCGACTTCCGACGTCAGGATTGCAGCCAGCTTGTCGATATCCCGCACGAGGCTGGTGCGAAAACGGCGCAGGCACTCGGCCCGGTGCGCAAGCGTCGCTGCGGCCCAGGCAGGTTGCGCGGCGCGGGCAGCCTGATATCTGGCGAGCACGGACTCGTGCGTGTCCTGCGGCAGCTCGGCGATCACGGCACCGGTGGCGGGAGCGAGGATTTGCAGCATGGCGGAGACGAGTGTCGCCTTCGGCTTCTAGTGGTGCGCAACGTGTGCGTGCGCTTGTTTGTTGGAGCGTACCGCGCGCAGGAAATCGTGCAGGATCGGCCGCCCATCAAGTTGTCCCAGGTCCAGTTCGCGTTGCGCCAGGAACTCCGGGTGCCACTGCATGCCGAAAACGTAGCTTGCGCCGCGCCAGCGGATCGCCTCGACGATTCCATCCGGGATGGCGAGCGCCTCGACCACGAGGTCGCGCCCGAGATCCTTGACCGCCTGGTGATGAATCGAATTAACCATCGCCTGGGCGACCTTTGGGTACATCGTGGCGAGACGCGTGCCTTGTACCAGGCTCATCGGATGCAGTTGAAGTTCGTACTTGCTGGTATCCCGATGCGCAAGGGCATGCGGCACTTGGGTGCCGATGTCCTGATACAGCGTGCCGCCGAGCGCAACGTTGATGAGCTGGCAACCGCGGCAGATGCCGATCACCGGCTTGCCGGCCGCGACAAATGCCTTGAACAGATCGATCTCGTAACGATCGCGCACGCGATCGCCTTCCCATTCGGGCGCGAGCGCCTTCTCGCCGTAACTCTCGGGCGCCAGATCGGCGCCACCTTGCAGGACCAGTCCGTCCAGGTGCTCCGCGTAAGCGGCGAGACTCATGTCGCTGCGCGCGATCATGCCCTCGCTTTCGATTGCCGGAATCATCACCACCAGTACGTCCTTCGACATCACCCAGTGCGCGACGGACTGCTCGAGGTAGTGCAGCGTCTTCGTGAAAACGCCGCCAAGCTCCAGCATGGGGCCGATCGGATGGCAGATACGGGCGGAGACGCCAATCAGGAGCGGTTGCGCCATGTCACAGCGCCTGTTCAAAGAAGTTCGTGAAATCCGCGCCGGTGCACGGGCGCGGGTTGGTGTGATGACAGATGTCCTTCTCCGCGATCGTTACCAGTGCCGGGATCTGTTCGCGCTGCACCCCGGCCGCACTCAATCCGGTCGGGATGCCGATGCGCGCCTTCAATGCGGCGAGCCAGGGAACAAACACGTCCCCGGATCCGGCGCCAACCACATGCGCAAGTTCGGCGAATTTTTCCGGCACGGCCTTGAGATTAAATCGCATCACCGGTTCGATCATCAAGGCGTTGGCCAGTCCGTGATGCAGGTCGCAGACCGCGCCCAGTGCATGAGCGCAGGAGTGCACGGCCCCGAGGTCCTTCTGAAACGCGATGGCGCCCATCATCGAGGCCATCATCATGTCGCTGCGTGCCGCCAGGTTGGAAGGTTCGCGCACTGCGGTCGCGAGCGAGCGCGCTGCGATACGCGTGCCTTCGAGCGCAATGCCGTCGCATAACGGGTGATAAGCCGGCGACAGATAACTCTCAATGTTGTGCGTCAACGCATCCATGCCCGTCGCAGCGGTAACTGCCGCCGGGAGCGCGAGCGTGAGTTCCGGATCGGCGAACACTGCCTGTGCAAGCAGCTTGGCCGAGAACACGATGCGCTTGATGCGGGTCACATCGTCGCTCACCACGCTCGAGCGGCCGACTTCGGACCCGGTGCCGCTGGTGGTCGGCAACGCGATCAGATAGGGCAACGGATTTTCGATCGGCCGCACCTTGGGGTGATCCCAGACGTATTCGATCACGTGACCCGGATGTACGCCCATGAGGGCTACGACCTTGGCGACGTCGAGCGCCGCGCCGCCGCCAAAACCGATTACGGCATCGGCGCTGTGCTCACGCAATG
>DASQAE010000122.1:0-3505 GCA_035635915.1 Burkholderiaceae bacterium
GGGGTAAAGCTGGGGCGGGTACCCGAGCGTGTGTCCGCGGCGAGCGTGAACTGGGGCACCAGGAGCAAGCCGCCGGCCACATCGCGCACGCTGCGGTTCATCTTGCCGGCGCCGTCTGCGAACACACGCAGTGCAATCACCTTGGCAAGCAACTGTTCGGCTTGGCGCTCACGGTCGCCTCGCTCCGCACAAACGAACACGAGCAGTCCGACACCGATTGCGCCAACAACCTCGGCTTCGATACGAACTGACGCGCGCGTGACACGCTGGACCAGACCGATCATGGTGCGATGTTAGTGGCGTATTCGGCCGTCGCTGAATCGAGCCAATCCCCGCGCCGTCGAGGATGGACCCGCGCATACTGCGACCGAAGGAGCCCGCTTGACGACGGAACGCGAATCTGGCGAGGAGTTTCGCGATGACCTGCGCGGCGTCGATCCGGGCCGCGCAGCCCACGAGGTGCGTCGCCTGCTGCCGCCGGCGGTTCTTGCGGAACTGACACGGCTGGATCCTTGGCGCGCCTCGTACGCGATCGCCCAGACCGTCGCCATCGCGGCTGCCACCATCGCGCTCGCGTGGACACACTTCGAGTGGTGGCTGGTGATTCCGGCCGTGCTGCTGCTCGGAACGCAACAGCATGCGCTGTTCGTGCTGGCGCACGAGGCAGCGCACTATCGGTTGTTCGAGGCAAGATGGCTCAACGATTTTTTCGGGCGCCTGTTCGGAACACTGGGAGCCATTCCGGTCGGCAGCTACCGCGTTATCCATCGGTTGCATCACAACAACCTGTACGGCGAGGTCGATCCCGACATCGCGTTGCACGGCGGATATCCGCGCGGAAAAGGCTACCTGCTGCGCAAGCTGCTGCTGGATCTGACCGGCATCAACGCATGGAAGAACATCGCGTATTTCTTCGGCAATCCCGCCATCAACGCAGCCACCCAGCGCGCGCAACGACCGCTCGACGACACGTCGCCGTCCTTGCGTGCGGCAGCACGGCGCGATCGGCTGGTTGTGGCGGCGTTTCACGTCGCCGTCCCGGTCGCCTTCGTTCTGACCGGCGGACCGACCGCGCTGGGAAAGTACTTCGTACTCTGGATCGTGCCTCTGCTGACGGTGCTGCAGCCGATCCTGCGTTTGCGTGCGATCTGCGAGCACGGCGCGGTGACCGACACCTCGACCCCGCTAACGGCGGCGCGCACCAATGTTGTCGGGCCGCTCGCGCGAGTGGCGCTGTTTCCGCACCACGTGAACTATCACGTCGAGCACCATCTTTTTCCAGCCGTGCCGCACTACTACCTGCCGCGGCTGCACCACGAGCTCACGCGACGAGGCATTACTGCGCGTGCGGAGATGCGGCCGCTTGCGGACACCTGGCGGCGCGTGTTTGCGCCGCGTGTTTTGTCGTCGCCGGTCGCCTAACGAATCGTCACGCGCGCCCACTTGCGCTTGCCGACCTGGATCACGTAGGTGCCGGGTCCAAGGCGCAGCGCGCGATCCGAGACCTTCGCGCTATCGACCCTGACGCCGCCCTGTTCGATATTGCGCACCGCCTCGCTGACCGACGGGGCGAGACCCGCCTGTTTGAGGACTGCGGTGATCGCAAGTCCGCCCGTAACGTCTGCGCCAAGCGTCGCCGCGGGCATGTCCTCCGGGGGGGCATTGGCCTTGAACCGCACCATGAAATCCTGCTCGGCCCGGTCGGCGTCGACTGCCGAATGAAACCGCGTGACGATTTCCTTGCCGAGCGCAATCTTGATGTCGCGCGGATTGCGTCCTGCCTCAGCCTCGCGCTTGAATTGCGCAATCTCCTCGCTCGAGCGCGACGAGACGAGGTCGAACCAGCGCCACATCAGCTCATCCGAGATCGACATCACCTTGCCGAACATCTCGAAGGGCGGCTCCGTCAAGCCGATGTAGTTGCCCTTGCTCTTCGACATCTTCTCGACGCCGTCGAGTCCCTCGAGCAGCGGCATAGTCAGGATGCATTGCGGCTCCTGGCCATAGTGGCGCTGCAATTCGCGCCCGACCAGCAGATTGAACTTCTGATCCGTGCCGCCCAATTCAAGATCCGCCTGCAGCGCCACCGAGTCGTAACCCTGCATGAGCGGATACAGCAATTCATGCAGGGCAATCGGCGCGCTCTCGCGCATGCGCTTGGCGAAATCGTCGCGTTCGAGCAAACGCGCCAGCGTGTACTTCGCTGATAAACGGATCAGACCGTCGCTGCCTAACGGCAGCGACCACTCGGAGTTGAAACGTATCTCCGTTTTGGCGCGATCGAGGACCAGTGCGGCCTGTTCGAAGTAGGTCTGCGCGTTAACCTCGATCTGCTCGCGCGTAAGCGGCGGACGGGTCGTGTTGCGCCCGGACGGATCGCCGATCATCGAAGTGAAATCACCGATCAGGAAGATCACCGTGTGGCCGAGATCCTGCAATTGGCGCAGCTTGTTGAGCACCACCGTGTGGCCCAGATGGATGTCGGGCGCGGTGGGGTCGAGACCGAGCTTGCAGCGCAGCGGCTTGTTGGTGGCGGCGCTGCGCGCCAGCTTGTGCGCGAATTCCGATTCGACCAGCAGTTCGTCGCAGCCGCGCTTGACCAGAGCCAGTGCGCGTTCCACTTCCGCAGGGATCGGGGCGTTGTTCTCGGTCTGGTTCGACATGAAAGCCGTGCGCGAGCGCGTCGCACGCATGGGTGGTGGCATCGCCAATCGCGCCGGAGTCTAATTGATGCCTCGCTAACAACATTGGCGTGAGGATGGCGCAAGCGGAGCTTTACGTCGGCCTGATGTCGGGCACCAGCATGGATGGGGTCGATGCGGTTCTGGTCGATTTCGGCGCGAATCAGCCGCGTTTGCTTGCGCACGTGCACCATCAGTTCGCGCCGGAGCTGCGGCATGAACTGCTGCTGCTCAACGGCTCGGGCATGGACGAACTGCATCGCGCGTCGGTTGCCGCCCAGCATCTTGCACGTGCCTACGCGTGGGCGGTCGATGATCTGCTGCTGCACGCCGAGATCGACGCGGGACAGGTGCGCGCACTGGGCGCGCACGGCCAAACGGTGCGCCATCGACCCGAGGCGGGTTACACGGTCCAGCTGAACGCCCCGGCCACCCTGGCGGAACTCGCACGCATCGATGTCGTTGCCGACTTCCGCAGTCGTGACATCGCGGCCGGCGGACAGGGCGCGCCGCTCGTCCCCGCATTGCATGCATCGGTGTTCGGGTGGCATCGGCCGCGCGCGGTCATCAACATCGGCGGAATCAGCAATCTCACCGGCTTGCCGGGCGCAGAGGCCGGGGCGGTGATCGGCTTCGATTGTGGTCCCGGCAACGTCCTGATCGATGCGTGGGCATTCCAGCATCTCGGCGAACCGATCGATCGCGATGGTCGCTGGGCGGCCGGTGGACGCGTCGATGCGCCGCTGCTCGCCGCGCTGCTCGCCGAGCCCTATCTCAAGCTGCCGCCGCCCAAGAGCACCGGGCGGGAACTTTTCAACCCGGAA
>DASQAE010000123.1:0-4788 GCA_035635915.1 Burkholderiaceae bacterium
GACGCGAGAAAGTCGTCGGTCTCGACGCCAGGATCGTCGGCCAGCAAGCGGCGCAGCATGATCTTGAATGCGTCGGCTTCATGCAGTTCGTCGAGCCAGGCGTCGCGTTCGGCAGGCGGCAACGCCAGCGCCTCGTCGAGCCGGCGACTGAGCGCTGGCCAGTCTTGTGCGAGAAATTTGAGGTCGGCCAATCGATTACTCCCGCTGCAGCCGCTGCTGCGCTTTCAGCTACACGGAAAACGAGAGCAAAACCGGCCATCTGCGCCGGCGAACGGCGCGGTCAGCGCAACGCCGCCGCAAGCAGTATGCGCGCCTTCTGCCAGTCCCTGCGCACGGTGCGCTCGGTGATCTCGAGCGCCGCGGCGATCTCCGCGTCGCTCATGCCAACGAAGTAGCGCATCTCGATCAAACGCACCAGGCGCGGTTCGAGCTGGCCGATTTCCTCCAGCGCCTCGTGCACGCGAAGGATTTCGTCTTCGGCCGCCTGGTCGGGCACCTTGTCGTCCAGAGTCACATGCTCCGCATTTGCGCCGCGGCGCTGCGTTGCTTTCGCGCGCGCGATATCGACCACGATCGAGCGCATCGCCGTCGCGCTGTAGGCAAAAAAATGCTCGCGGTCGTTCGAATCCAGGCGCTGCGCATCGCGCAGCTTCAGATAGCACTCGTTGACCAGCGCCGTGGTGCCGAGATCGGGGTCGGGGAAGCCGCGGCGCAGGCGTGTGTGGGCGATACGGCGCAGCTCGGGATAGACCGTCTCGAACAGGCTGTCCAGAGCGCTGCGGTCTCCTGCGCGCGCGCGTGCGATCAGATTTGTGATGTCACCCATTGAATGTCGCTCGTCACCCGCCCAATAAGGCCCGCCGATTGTGACCGAAGCGCCGGGGAAAGCGACCCCCCCGCCGCTCGAAGGTCGATTTCCGACATCGCGCCGACCCGGTCGCGAATATTCACTGTCCTCTTGGCCCTCGAACCCTCGTGACAGTGGATAGGGAGCGCTGGATTGGCCGCGCTCCACCGATGTCCACCCGAAGGATCGAGACATGACGCCGACCCAACACGCTGTGCGCCTGATCGCCGCTGCTGCATCGACGCTGGTGACGATAGTGCTCTTCCATTCCGTGGCCATGCTTGCTGCGCACTCGCCTTCCACGCCCGCGGCCCAATCGCAAACACCGAGTCCAGCGCTCACGACTTCAACGGTGCGGTCATGAACGCATGGAGAACCTTGCGGCTGCGCTGTGTGGCGTTCGCCGTGGCGGTGGTCCTGGCCGGGTGCGCGAGCACGCCGACTGCCGAAGCACCTCGTGTCGACAGCGCGGCGAGCACGCAAAAGCTCAGGCAGCTTGCGCGCAAGCCGGGCGAGCGGGTGGTGGTTTCGATCTACGAGTTCCGCTCGAGCGTCGGCGAAATCACGGCCCGCGGCAGCACCGACATGTTCACGACAGCGCTGATACAGAGCGGGCAGTTTCGCGTCGTCGAACGCTCGCGCCTGAACGACGGTGTGATCCGCGAGAAGCAACTCAATGCCGCGGGACTAAGCGCCGGCAAGAGCGCGACCCACGCGCTGATGGACCCCAAGTACATCTTCGAAGGCTCGATCACCGAAGCCAACGCGAGCGAGACCCAGCGCTCGGGCTCGATCCGGATCGCCGGCGCCGAGTTCGGAGGCGGCAGCAACAAGGACGTGCTCGGCATCGACGTGCGTGTCGTCGACGTCGCGAGCGGCGAGATCCTCAACGTGGTCACGGTTCGCAAATCAGTCGCGAGCGATACGACGAACGTGTCGGGCATCGGCAACCTGGTTGGCACGGTGCTCTCGAGAAAGGGCAAGAACACGACGTTTGTGCCCGACATCCAGATGCAGCAGCAGCGCAAGGAAAGCCTCGACGTGGCGCTGCGCGCCGCGATCGACCAGGCGGTGATCGAGCTCGCGGCTCGCCTGCCGCTGTGAACTGCACACCAATGAACGCAACCATCTCGCCGGAGAACACCATGAAATCACTTCGCTCGCACCCATTGCTGCCACCACTTGCTCTTTGCCTCGCCTTGTCGTTTGCCGGCACCAGTGCACCATCGCACGCAGCGGTCGATGCGCCAACACCCGCGCTCGACTGGAGCCAGGCGGCGCCAAGACCAGCGGGTTCGCCGATGGCGGACAACCTGCCGGCGCTGAACCGCGCGGTGGTGTCGCCGGTGCAGCCTTCAGTGGACAACAAACCGGCCGCGCGCACGGCCACCAAGCGCACAGCGAAATCCGGCACAACGAAGGCATCGAAAGGCCTGTTTGCCCTCGAGGACCGCGCCATCATCATCGTCGGAGGCAGGAACACGACCGCTGGAGAGGTCAAGCGCGCGCTCCAGCGCGAGCTCGTTGCCAAGGCTGGTGCGCCCAAGATCGTCAACGGCGGTGCGCGCAAGCTCGATCTCGCGGCGCAAGTCGGGGCTGGCCCCAAGCCGATTCCACTCGGTGGGCCGATCGGCGCTTATCTCAAGCCGACCGCCACCACAGCGACGCCTTCGGCGTCGCAGGTCGCACAGACCGTACGCCCGGGTGTCACGCAGTCGATTGCCGGCAACAAGCAGGCCGTGAGCCTGGCTTCGTTGCGCTGCCCGGACAAGGGCCTGCCGAAGATCTCGGAAGTCAGCGCAAAGCTGAAGGCAGGCGGCAAGGCCACGGTGTCGGGGCAATGCTTCGGCGATCGTCCGGGACGCGTCGAGCTGATCGGCCAGTTCCCGGGCGGCAAGCTGACCCTCGCCTTCACGGCCTGGGAACCCAACACGGTCGAGCTCGAGATCCCGATGACGATCCGCGGCGCACCCGATCACATCGTGTCGGTCACCGTCGTGACCGTCGATGGCAAAGCCAGCCCGGCGATGCAGGCCAAGTTCATCGCTGCGCGCGAGCGCATCGAAGTGCCGGAGAAACTCTGGTCTCCCAGCGTGGACTTCGACCTCTCCGCCACCGCGGAAACATCCAAGCTCGTCGATCCGAACGAAGCCAACGAAGCCTACGCAGGCCACACGCCGAAGACCATTCGCGTCCAGCCGCAGTGCGCGCTCGACACGATGGACGCCGTCGTCCATTCGGGCTCGATCAGCCAGATCCGCGGCTGGGAAGAGGGACCACCCAACGAAGCGTCGGTGACGATCGACTGGCTCGGCACCTGTACCGACACCAAGACCACCACCAGCTACTACTACGGGATCGTCGAGGGCGCTCAGGACATCTCGATCAAGAGCGCCTGTCGCGTCGCCTTTCAGGCGCGCGCGTGGGCGTACTGCCCCGCCGGCATAGCCCCCTGACACGAATGCAATTCAACCCACCATGGAGAACGCAATGAACACGTCTACACAATCCGCACCGCGCTGCACGGGTCTTGCCGCCCGTCTCGGCGCCGTCGCACTTGCCATCTCGGCGCTCGCCTTCGGTGCCCAGCCCGCCGCGGCCGAAGCTCCAGCTCCCGTCGGGATAAAGCTGCTCGTGCAACCTTGGAATCCACTCGAGGACAACGACACGGTCCAGCCGCTCTATGACAGCAACGATGCCATCACGGCATCGATCAATTACACCTGGGACAAGGTCAAGCCCAAGCTGATCGACACCATCCGTGCGCGCCTTCAAACGCCCAACCTGTTCGCCGAGGGTGTGTCGCTGTACGACTTGAAGATCAACGTCAACACGCCGGAGCTGAGCATCGCGCCTGACGGCAACGCCGGATTCATCGCGAAGCTGCTGGTGCGCGACACCTACCTCGAGACCACCGCGACCACGCCGGACATCGCCTTCGGCATCGGGTTCGGCTCGTACGCCGACCCGCGTTGCAGTGTCCGCTTCTCGCTCGAACTGACGCTCAAGCTCAAGGTCAGCGACGACAAGACGCGGCTGCTCGAGTCGAACTACGGCCCCAACGACACGCTGGTGCGGGTGCAAGGGTTCAAGGCCGATTCGCAGAACACGGTCTGCGACATAGGCAAGTTCCTCGCCAAGGACGCGGCGAAGTTGTTTCTCGGCCGCGACCTGTGGCAGTGGATGACCGACGAGATCAACAACCCGAAGCGGCCGGAATACATCGCGCTGAACAACTCGATCAAGCAGGAGCTGAACGCCGCGCTGGGCTCGATCAACGCACAAGCACGCGCGCCCGCTGAATACGCGCGACTGCGTGTCTGGGCGCGCGCCAACAAGCTCACGGTGCTGTTCGGTGTGCGCGAACTGCCGCTGCCAGCACGCGTCGCAAGCGCTCGCGGCCGCCTGACCGTCGGCGACCTGAAAGGAGTGAACCTGCCGATCACGAACTGCGACCAGTTGCACATCACGGCCATGGTGAAGACCGGGCCTCGCCCCTTGCTCGACCCCGATGGAGTGCAGTTGGGCGACGCGCCGATGGTCGCGGTCGGCAGGCTGCACGGCGCGGCACTTGCCGCGCCGGCGGCAGGTCAGGTGTGCGACTACGTCGTGGATCAGCTGGTGCCGGGATTTCCGAACCTGATCAAGTTCGACCTCGGCCAGGCGATCGCGAGCAAGCGCGATTCGCGTCATCCGACGATTGCCTACAAGTTGAGCGTCCGTCCTGATGGCTGGAACTACGACCGGGCATTGCAACCGCAACCGTCGGTCACCGGCCTGAACTTGACGCTGTTGGCCGACAACATCGGCTCGAGCGGCTACCTCGACAAGGCGGCAGCCACGCGCTACGTGGAAAAGGGCGATCCGAGCTTCAATCCAGCCGGCCACGTGGGCACGGGCGTGCTGACGCCGCGTGCACAAGGTGGCATCGTGATCGATCA
>DASQAE010000124.1:0-5898 GCA_035635915.1 Burkholderiaceae bacterium
CTGATCGGGCGCCGCGCGGGAAGTGTTGCCGGCTTCGAGTACTCGCCGGCACTGCGCGCGGCGACGCTGGTGTGGGATGCCGCGACGCTGGACCGCTGGCTCACCGATCCTGAAGCGACCATTCCGGGTCAACGGATGAGCTACCGTGTTGGCGCCGCGCGCGACCGGGCCGACCTGATCGCATACCTCACGACCGCGCGTTGACCGGAACGGAGTTCTGCCGCGGCTGGTTATCATCCGCGGCCTCATGCCCGTCGCACGATATTTCGCCGCGTTGCTCATTGTCTCCGCGGCCGGCCTCGCGCTGGCGCAGCAACCCACCGCCGATCAGCTCGACCGTTGCGCCCGCATTGCCAATCCCGATGCACGCCTCGCGTGTTTCGACTGCCTGGTGCCCGAGCCGACGGGCAATCCGACTGCCCCCGCCACGCGCGAGCCGGAAGACGAACCCTCGTTGCTCGGCGAACGCTGGGGCATCGGCATTTCCGATCGCGACAGCCGCTTCGACCTGCGTCCGCACAAAGCGAGTTACCTGCTGATCGGCCGCCATAGCGATGCGCCGAATACGCTGCCCACGTCGCCTACCAAGCAGCCGCTCACCGAACCGCTCGACATCGATCCTACCGAAGCCAAGTTCCAGTTCAGCTTCAAGGTGAAGCTGGCGGACTTCGAAAACATCCTCGCGGATGTACCGCCGGCAGCACTGTGGGTCGGTTACACCCAACAAAGCCAGTGGCAGGTCTACAACCCGCACGTCTCACGCCCGTTTCGCGAAACCAACTACGAGCCCGAAGTGATGCTCGCGTTTTTTCCCGATCGACAGGTGCTTGGATGGCGCTGGCGCCTTGCCGCACTGGGGCTGAATCATCAGAGCAACGGGCGTTCGGATCCATTGTCGCGCAGCTGGAACCGCGTCTACTTGTTGTTGGGCGTTGAGCAGGACAACTTCGCGCTGCTGCTACGCCCTTGGCTGCGCATCAAGGAGAGCTACGCCAAGGACGACAACCCGGACATCACGCACTTCCTGGGTTATGGCGACGTCACGGCCGTGTACACCTATCGCAACCACACGCTGTCGCTGATCGCGCGCTACAACCCCGCGACGGGCAAGGGCGCGCTGCAGGCGGCGTGGAACTTTCCGCTGCAGCGGCGCGTACGCGGTTACCTGCAGTGGTTCAGCGGTTACGGCGAAAGCATGATCGACTACAACTGGCGCCAGAACACGATCGGCATCGGCCTTTCGCTGAGCGACGCCCTGTAGCGATCAGCCAGGCTTGCGAATCTCGTAACCGCTGCGCGGGAAATGCACGATGAGCTCGCCCGCTCGAGCATCGGTGCGGCGCACGGCGATCGCGTCGCCGCTCAAGCGCACCAGCGTGCCGGCCACCGGATCGAACGCATAGTCGGTCGGCAAAATCTCCACGGTCGCTCCCGGCGCGAATTCGTCGTTGTCGGATGCAGGTTCGAGCGCGCCCGGTTTCGCTGCGCGCGCGATCTCGACCGCATCTGCGGATGAAAGCGGAGTCGATCGACCATGGCCGAATCCGCGGATTGCCTGCATCCAGCGCGCAACGTGTTCGAACGGCGCCAACAGGTTCTTGACCACCGGCGCGCCGCGCACGAACCAGAGCGCGTGGTAGACCGAAAAATCGGCAATGGTCGGCGTCTCGCCCACCAGCCACTGACTGCCTTGCGCCAGCTGCGCATCGAACCTGCGCGCGAAACCTTCGACCAGCATGCGCGCCTCGATTGCGGTCGGCCGGCGTCCCGGCGCTCCCTTGCGCATCGCGACCCGATCGGCCACGAACGCCTGCAGCAGATCATCCCGGCCGCCGAAGAGCTGGGTGAGCACTTCGCGCTGCGAGAACAGCACTGCCGAGGCGAGGAACAAGGTCGAATCGGCCCACTGCGCGAGCGCCACGGCCGTCGCGGCGTGTCTGGCGGGGTAAAGCGGCGGCGTAGGCGTGTGGGCATCGAGCGTGCGTGCGATCAATTCGGTGTCGCAGTAGATGTCAGCTCCGATCTGCAACACCGGCGTACGCCGATAACCGCCGGTCAGTGCAACCACGTCGGGCTTGGGCAGGATGCTGGGTATGTCGACCGCGCGCCAGGGAAGGCCCTTGGCGCCCAGGATCGCACGGATTTTTTCCGAGAACGGTGAGGTCGCGTACTGGTGCAGGATCAGTTCGGACAAACGAACTCCTCGAGAGTGGCGTGGTTGAAAGTATTACGCGTGCAGCGCCGCAGCTGGATGTGCGAGGCGTTGCAGCGCGTCAGCCAAGTTCGCCCGCCTCGGCCAGGTCGCGGATGCATTTGACGGTGTCGAGATCGGAGCTTTTGTAAGCCTGCTTGCGCAAAGCCGTGGTCGCCGCATCGATTTCGTCGGCGTCGTTCGCTGCCGCGCCGTCGTCGAACTCGTAGACGAAACGCAGGTAGAACATCTCCGGTTGCGGCTCTTCGATGCGGATGATCAGTCGGCTGGCAGGAAATCGTTCGCACGCGGCAACGTGCGTGACGCTGCCCGTCATCGGGGTCAGTACCACCCGATCGTTGACGCGGAAGGTCCCGAAATCGAGCGTGCGCGTGAGCTCGAACGCATCGCTGCGTTCGGTCCGCGTGTCGACGGTTGCGGCTTCCAGGCCGAGCACGAATCGGGTTGGATCTTCGGCGCGCCGCACCAGGCCGCGCCACAACTGGCTGCGCGACAACGGGTCCAGGAGCGGCATCAGCGGGTCATTGATCTGGACCAAGTGTTCGAAGTGCATGGGACGGTGGGTGGAGCCGGTTGCGAGGGAATTCATTAACCCTGCGTTTCGGTTGAGTCAAGGCGCTTGCCGCCCCTAGGGCCGGCTTTAACCCCGAAACGGGACGGCGGCCGTTCATAGCTGCGATGCCTCACAACAAGGAGAATCACCATGAATTGGCGCATCCTGGCGCTGCTCGCGTTGACCGTGTTATCTGCTTCCTGCTCGTCTGCACACATCCCGCCGCCTCCCGAATCCGGCGCGGGCCGCTTCGCACAGATCGACGTGATCGATCGTACGAACGGAACCACGCTTCCCGTCTACTGGTACCGCGGCGAACGCTGGATCGCGGGCGCACCGGGACATCGTTACGCGATCGCAGTGCGTAATCGCAGCAACGGGCGCATCCTTACGGTGATTGCGGTCGATGGAGTGAACGCGGTGAGCGGCGAAACGGCATCGTGGGAGCAGACCGGCTACGTTCTCGATCCGGGGCGCAGCTTCGACATTCGCGGGTGGCGCAAGAGCCAGGAACGCGTGGCCGCGTTCGAGTTCACCGCGCTCGACAATTCGTACGCCGCGCGCACGGGCCGGCCCGAGAACGTCGGCATCATCGGCGTGGCGGTGTTTCGCGAGGCGCCGCGCCCGGACATGGTTCCGCTTGCGCCCGCCCCGTCGACCAAAAGCAGCGCTGATTCGAACTCGGCGCGGGAACGCGAGGACGCGGCAGGCGCAGCGCCGCGCGCCGAATCGCGTCTGGGTACAGGACATGGGCGCAGCGAGACCTCGCGCGTCACGTACACGGACTTCGAACGCGCACGCAGTGCACCCGACGAGGTGATCACGATTCGCTACGACAGCCGCGAAAACCTGCTTGCGATGGGCGTGATCACGCAACCCCGCCTCCCAGCGCCCTTTCCGACTCCTTTCCCGAACTCGGAATCCGGTTTCGCGCCGGACCCGCCGCGATGAATCGCTGATGACGGATGCAGCTGCCGCGGCGCTGGATGGCGCCGCGATAATCCCGCGCGTGGACGGCTCCAGTTCCGATGAGGCGCTGATGGCCGCGTACCAGGGCGGCGATGCGCGTTCGTTCGCGATGTTGTTCGAGCGTTACGAGCGACCGGTGTTCAGATTTCTGCGCCGCTCGTTGAGCGATCCCTCCGCTGCCGACGATCTTCTGCAGGAGGTGTGGTTGGCAGTGGTGCGCAATGCGGCGGGATACGTGCCGCGGGCAAAGTTCACCACGTGGCTGTTCACGATCGCACGCAGCAAGCTGATCGATCACTGGCGCGCCGCCACGCCCATGGTGAGCCTCGACGAAGAGGCGGCCAACGATCCGGACGAAACGATGCTCGATCGCATCGCTGCTGCGCCAAGTGTGCAGCCGGAAGTGCAGGCGCTGTCGCGAGCCCAGGCACAGGCGTTCGTCGCTGCGGTCGAGGCGCTCCCAGCCGTCCAGCGGGAGGCATTCTTGCTCCACGTTGAGGGCGATATGACCGTTGAAGAGGTGGCTCAGGCCACTGGAGTTGGATTTGAAACCGCAAAAAGCCGCCTGCGTTATGCGTTCGGCAAGCTGCGGTTGGCGATGGAGGTATGGCAATGAGTAACGGCGAAACGAACACCCGTGATCAAAGGGTGATCGACGCCTACCGCGCGGCGTCTGAATCCCTGGACGAGCGCCCGCAGGCGCAAACGAGCGCAGCGATCCTCGCAGCCGCGACGCGTGCCGTCGATGCGCAGCCGCAGGACGCACAAACCGGTGCAACGTCGCGGCAGGCCGGACAGCGCTTGCGTGAACGGACACAGATGATCGCGCCGTCGAAACGGCCGCTTGCATTGGTAGCGTCTTTTCTCGTCGCGACGTTGGCGGTCCTGCTTGCGACGCAGCCCGAGCGGGAACCACCGCAGAACGCGGCAACGGCCGAAGCGGATGTGGTGGGGAAAGCGCAGGAAGCGCCGGCGCAAGCACAGGCGCAAATGCAAATGGCGCGGACCGACCAGCACGATCTTGAGATCAAACGCGAAGCGAGCGGACCGACAACGTCGCTTGCGATGTCGGGCGACGCCATGGAAGAGAAAGCGCAACCTGCACCGCCCGTTCGTGGCCCGAACGAGAGGGAGCGGCCCAAACCGCCGACGCCGGGGGGTACGCGGCCCGCTACACCGGCAAATCCGTCGATGCGCGATGTCCCTCAGACGCCGGGTACGCCACCAGTGCCCGCGACGCCGCCGGCGCCCGCTGCGCCGCCGACACCCGCCGGGCCTCCGACGCCGGCTACGCCTCCGGCGTCGACTGCGCCCGCGCCGTCCGCTGCCCCTCCGGCGTCCGCCAAACCCGCGCGGCCCGCGACGACTGCGGTGCCCGAGAGCCGCGCGTTGTCTGCCCCGATCGCCGCGGAACCGGACCCTCGTTCCAATGACGCGCTTCGGCGCGAGGGTGGGGTTGCCGATGTTCGCACGCCTGCTCGCGCCGCTGGCGGTGAAGCCAACGACGCGGTGACGCGCCGCGCGGGCGCGGCATCGGGCACGGTTGCCGCTGCGCCTGGTGTTGAGGAACGATCCAAGGAAACGGCCAATCAGCAGAGGCTGGCTTCGCGCGCCGACCAGTATGCGGCCCAGGCCGACGGCGCAACACCAGGCAAGCTCGCCAAGGCGCGACCGGTAGAGCGCACGGCGGCCACGACAGAAGAACTGGTCGAGAACGATCCCGCGCGCTGGATGGAACGCATCATCGCGTTACGCGACGCGGGGCGCGACGAAGACGCGGAACGCGAGCTGGCTCGGTTGCGCGAGCGTTACCCCGATCAGAAAGTGCCGCCGAACGCATTGCGGCGTACCGGAACGCGCTGAATTCGGGCATCTCGGCAGTGGCTCTCAAGTCACGCGAGATCGCGCCGATAACGGGTAGAGGCGGCTCCTGTCCGCCTGCCAACCCGACCTCATGTTCAAGTTTGCGTTAGCCCTGGGAATCGTTGCCGAGTGGATCACCGGACCGGTGGTTGCTTCGGCACCCGCGTTTGGTTTGGCGGCGAGCCGTGCCCTGATGGCGACGCTGGTGGCGTGGATGGCGCTCGAAGCAGTACGCGCCGTGGTTCGCGCGGTGCAGACACTCGATGACCGCGCCTGAGCGACGCTAAGGCAGCGTTTCGAC
>DASQAE010000125.1:0-2962 GCA_035635915.1 Burkholderiaceae bacterium
TCACGACCAGGACCAGCAGCGCGGCAGCGATCGCGCCGTTGATCGCAAGCAGCAGCGGATAGTTGCGCTCGAATGCCTGCGTGTTGCCGCTCGCCGAGGCGAGCAGGAACAGCAGGACGCCGCCCAGAGCAAGGGCAGTCAAAAGGCCGTAACGCAGGACGCGCGAGATGGCGGGCGCGGGCACGAGAACTACGGCGCGCGGTGGGCGCGCCTCCTACTTCGCCAAGTCGGCGGAAACCGGGACATTGCGCCAGTCGGAAGCCAGTGTCCAGTCGCGGTTGGTGAGCGCGTTGACCTGGAACGGCTTGGGCAATTGCGAAGTGTCGAGGCGCATGCGCACCTGCGCCGTGTAGTCGTCGTCCGGCTTTATCAACGTCCGATCCGCAACACGCCAGCCGCGCACGCGCCGCAACGTCGCGAGTGCGTCGGCCAGCGAATCGAACGGCTGCGCCAGCGAGCCGCTGGCAAGCCGGTACTGGCGCGTGAGGGGACTGTAGGTGAGGCGATAGGTGCGCACGGCATCGATCAGCTTCTTGTCGAACCAGTACCAGCGCGGGCGGAAGAGCTCGAACTCGACCACGAAATACAGAGCTATCCCCCGGTTCACCGCGTCTTCCAGCACCGGCGGAAGCTCGAAATCGAATTGTGCATCGAGCACGGCCGAGCCTTCGGCGTCATCGGCCAACTGCAACTGCGCGCTATGTACGACGATGCGATCGGCAGCGTTAACCGGGATGACGAACAAGGTCGCGCACGCAAGCAGCAATACGCGGCAGCAGCGCAACGCGCCTGCACGCAAGGCCGCCAGCGCGGCGAGGTCAGTTCGACATTGACGAGCCGCGAACGACATGGGAATCAGCTAGCGTTTCTCGAACAGCGCGTAGAAGAATCCGTCGTGCAAGCTCGGCGTGGAGGCTCCTCCGGGCCACGGCCCCGCCTGCGCCAACGGGGTCGGCAGCAACTGCACCGATCCTGCGCTTTGGCCCGGCAGAACCACGGCACGGGCATCGGCCCGGCGCTCCAGGAACCGTGCTGCCTGCTCACTTGCTTCCTCACTGAACAGCGAGCAGACGATGTAGAGCAATCTACCAGCGGGCGCCAGCAGCGGCCACAAAGCGTCGAGCAATCGAGCCTGGATCGTTGCTAATTGCGCAACATCCGCCTCCCGACGCAACCATGGGATGTCCGGGTGGCGGCGGACAATTCCAGAGGCGGTGCAAGGGGCATCGAGCAGGATGCGCTCGTAGGCCGGCCGCGCGGGCCACGTCTCGGGTTTGGAAGCATCGCCCACCAACACACGCACGCGTTCCCTGTCGGCGAGGCCAAGTCGCGCCAGGTTTGATTCAATCCGCGCTGCGCGCTGCGGGTCGACCTCAAGCGCATCGATCAATGCATCGGTTGTTTCGGCAAGATGGCCGGTCTTGCCGCCCGGTGCTGCACAGGCGTCGAGCACCCGTTGCCCCGGACGCACATCCAGCCAGTGTGCTGCGACCTGGCTGCCCGCGTCCTGCACTGACACGTCGCCGGCTACGAATCCAGGAATCCGTTCAACCGGCTGCGGCTGGCGCAGCCATACAGCATGGTCTCCGACGCGCAGCGCTTCCACGTTCTCCTGCTGCAGGCGCTGGAGATAAACCTCCGGCGCTGTGCGGCGCGTGTTGACACGCACGACCAGCGGTGGCGGTTCGGCCTGCGCTTCGAGCACACCACGCCATTGGCGCGGAAATTCCTTCTGCAGTCGTTCGATCCACCAGCGCGGCGCGTTGAGTCGTACAACGTCGTCGCGCCGCGCGCGCGCGAGCATTTCGTCTGCGCCACGCAAGAACGCGCGCAACGTTGCGTTGATGAATCCGGCGGCGGGCGCGGTGCGACGGTCACTGCGCGCCGCGGTCACGGCCTGATCGACTACGGTGTAAGAGGCGTGGCGCGGCGGTTCTTCTATCAACTGCGCCAGCGCAACCGCAAGCAGCGCTGCAACCGCAGGCGCCGGCGGCCTGGCGGCCAGCTGCGCGATCAGCGCATCCAGCAGCGCCAGATGCCGCGTCGCCGTGTACGTGATGTCCTGAGCGGCAGCAAAAGCGCGCGCATGCCGCGGCTCGCGGTGCGCCGCGGCCGCAAGCTCGAGGGCGCGCCCGAGCGCAGTACCCGCCCGCAGTTGCTGCCACGCCGATGCCGCGATCCGCAGCGCTTCAGCAAGCGGCGGCCCGCCGTCCGGCTCGCCGGGTCGATGTGTAGCCACGCGTTATGCAGCGCCCGGCAAAACCAGGCGCGCGCCGACCGGTATCCGTACGCCGGCAAGGAAATCGGAGGCATTCAGGCGCTTGCCGCTCGCGCGTTGCAGTTCCGTGGCAAGCAGTTCGCCTTCGCCACACGCAATGCGCAGTCCATGCCGATCCGCCGCGATGATGGTGCCGGGAGCGGCCCCGCTGCTTGCGCCGCTACCTGGATCTGCCTCTGCGCGCCAGATCCTCAGGTTGAACTCGCCCAACTGTGCGGCGGCAACCGGAAATGGATCGAAGGCACGTACGCGCCGCGCGAGCAGATCGGCCGGCTCGCGCCAATCGAGCAGCGCTTCGCGCTTGTCGAGCTTGTGCGCGTAGGTCACGCCCTCGGCCGGCTGCGATGTAGCGCGCAAAGCGCTGCGTTTCCCGGCATCGAGTGCTGCAACGATCGAACGTGCGCCGAGTTCAGCCAGGCGCGCAGTAAGTGTCGCCGTGGTGTCTTCGGACGCGATGGGCAGCGCCTGGGACGACAACATTGGGCCAGTGTCGAGGCCGGCATCCATCTGCATGATCGTGATGCCGGTCTCGGCGTCGCCGGCCAGGATCGCGCGCTGGATTGGCGCCGCGCCGCGCCACCGCGGCAGCAAGCTCGCGTGGATGTTGAGGCAGCCGAGGCGCGGGAGATCGAGCACGGCCTGGGGCAGGATCAGCCCGTAGGCAACGACCACCATCGCGTCGGG
>DASQAE010000126.1:0-2798 GCA_035635915.1 Burkholderiaceae bacterium
TAGCCGGCCGATGATCAACGCGCTGGCGCGCCTGGGCGGCCTGGAGCCTGGCGAGCTGCCCGCGCAAATGAAGGCGATGGGTATTGCCGCCAAGCCAAGCGGAATGATGGCGCTCTTTTCAAGCCATCCGCCGATCGAAGAACGCATCGCCGCCCTGCAATCGATGGGGAGCTAAGCGCAAGCGCGAGTCACGTGCAGTAACAGGCCGGTCGATGACCGGCCTTTTTTATCCTGGTAGTGCTTCGCGCACGTGCTGATTCGCAATCCGCATAGCCATCCAGCTGAGTCCTACCGCGGTAAGTGCCAAGCCGACGACGGCAGCGAGCCAAAAGCTGAACGCTCCATCCATCGACCAGCCGGCCGGGCGCAGGAACGCAAGGACATAACCGCCGCCCAGCCCGACGCCCCAGAGCGAAAATCCGTGAATCAACATGGGCGCCGTCGCAACTTTGTAGCCGCGCAAGACGAATCCCGCCACGCCCTGGAACACGTCGAAGGCGTGGAACACACATGCGAGCCCGAACAGATGCAACGCAACCACCACTACGTCCGGGTTGACTGTGTAGGCCCCAACGATTTGCTCGCGCAGCGGCCATACCAACAGCAACGCACCGGCAGCGCCGAGGGCGGCGGCACGAAAACCATGCAGCGCTGCGCGGCGCGCCGTCAGGGGCGCATCGGCGCCCAGCGATTGCGCGACCAGCACGCCGCTCGCAACGCCGAGTGCCATCGGCAGCATGAACAGAACCGAGACCAGATTGGCCACGATCTGATGACCGGCGACGGTCTCGGCACCAAGGCGAACCACGAAGAGCGCGATGAACGTGAACGAGGTCACTTCGATCAACAACGAACCTCCGCTCGGAACACCCAGCCTCAGCAGTTCCCGTTGCCGCGCCCAGTTGGGTCGCCACGATGAGGTGCTGCGGTACCGCGCGTAATGAGGGTCGAAGCGCCAGACAGCGACACTCAGAATGAAGGTGACGTAGGACAGCGAGGCCGTCGCGACACCACACCCGGCGCCGCCAAGCGCCGGAATCGGTCCCGCTCCGTACATGAACAGCAGATTCAGAGGAACCTTGGCCAGCAGTGCGGCCAACTGGATCGCCATCGTTACGTGAGGACGCGAAACGGCGGCGTTCAGTGCAACGAAGGCGCGCGTTCCAAGCGATGCCGGCAGACCCCATGCGATCGCGTTGAGGTAGATCGAGGCGACGCGCGCGACGTCAGGCGGAGCTCCCGCCAAACGCAACAGCGGATCCGGCCGTGCAAGAAGCGCGAAGCCGGCCAACGCCAAAAAAAGTGCGAGCCACACCGCCTGCACAAGATCGGCACCGATCTCGGTGTAACGACCCGCGCCATAGTGATGACCGGCGATCGGTGTCAGCGCCTGCAGGATCCCCATGAAGGCGACATACACGCTGACGTAGATACTCGAGCCAACGGCGACTGCGGCCAGGTCGGCCGCGGAGAGCCGCCCGGCCATCATCGTGTCGATCACCGCGAGTCCCATCACGGCAAGTTGCGCGACGAAAATGGGACCGGCGAGGCGCAGCAGCGCACGCGTTCCAACGTCGGGCGCGTTCTGCGTCGAGGAGTCGATGCGTTCCATTTTGGTTGCCGCCGGTGGCACCAGCGGTTCGGGCGCTCAGCTGCGACCGCGTCGATACAGGCGGAAGGTTTCTTCCTGCCGCGTCGGCCATGTTCCTTCCCAGATCAGCTGCCAGGGCCCGGGAGGGGGCTCGTCATCGAGGCGCGAGCGGCGCGTATCACGATGCAACGCGACCGTGCACTCGGCCTCCTGTTCCGGTCGTACGAATCGCATCGCGCCATGCAGAGCAAACAGTGCACGATGCGCAGGAAGCAGGCGATGGGCAAAAACGCAAGGTGATCCGCCGCTCCTTTCGATTTGTGTCGCTACCTGCTGCGCAAGACCGGCATAAGAGCGGCTGTAATTCACCGCGGGCAAATAAAGCAGGTTGATAACCACCCAGACCATGGTGAGCCCTGCCGCCGCGAGCATCGGCCCGCGCCAGAGCATGGGCGGGCGCGTGCGAACGCGCCAAATGACCAGTGCCAGCCACGCCGTGGTCGCGATCAATGCCGCGATGATGGCAACCCAGGATGCGGGCTCGGTGAACCCGGGAATGAGGCGTGCGATGGATGCCGCCATCTTGGGCGGCGTTCCGGTCTGCATCGCGACGAAATAGGACCAGGCGCCCAGGGCGAGCAACGTGAACAGCGCAATGGCAAACCAGTCGAGGGTATTTTCTGCGGCCCTTCGCAGGGTTGTCGCACCGAAGGCAGCGAGCGGGACTAGCGGCGGCACCGTGAGTATCAGCATTACCTCACTTGGAGCGTCGGCAAACAGCAGGCGTGCCAGCATCGCCAAGGAGAGCAGCCCGGCCAGCGCGATGTGCGGCGCGCGCAAAGCGTGGCGCCATGCATAGACCGTCCAAAGAGCCAGAGGCCACAACGGCCAGACATACCAGGGGAAATTGCGGCTGATGCGCCCGAGTTCGGCGACGCCGGGGAAGCCGGTTGTGTCCGCCGTCCATGCGCGCCAGGCGGTAAAAAAATCTGGCGCACGTTCCGGGTAAAGCAGTGTTGCGGTAACTGGCCAGACGGCGAAAAGTCCAACGCCGACCGCCAGCACCACAAGCGGTATCTGCCAGCGATCACGACCCTGAAAGGCCAGGGCACCTGCTAAAACGACGGCCGGCGCCGCAAAAGCAGCAGGCGCGATTCCGCGGGTCAACGCAAGCGCGCCGAACGAAATGCCCGTGATCAATGCGCCG
>DASQAE010000127.1:0-3394 GCA_035635915.1 Burkholderiaceae bacterium
GACGCAGCTGCCGAGTACCTGGATGCGCGTTTCCGCAGCGACCTGCTTGAATCCAACCGCGTTGCGCTTCCTGGCGCGCGCAGTCGGGTAGGTCGACAACGTCATCCTGAGCTAAAGGCGAAGGATCTCGGTCGTTCGTGATACCGGGATCCCTCGCATTCGCTCACGCACTCGCTCGGGATGACAAGAGAATTGGTTAGTTCAAGACGAGGCGGTACCCCACGCCGGTTTCGGTCAGCAGAAACCGCGGGCGCGCGGGATCGCTTTCGATCTTTTCGCGCAGTTGCTTCATGTAAACGCGCAGATAGTGCGCGTGCTCGATGTGATCCGGCCCCCACACCTCGCGCAGTAGCTGGCGCTGGGTGGCAAGGCGCCCGGTTTGACGCGCCAACGCGGCGAGCAGGCGGTATTCGATCGGAGTGAAGTGGATCGACCCGGCAGGTCCGCTCGCGGTACGCCGTGCGAGGTCGATCGTCACGTCGCCGAGCTGCAGAAGTTCGCTTTCGGCTTCCGTCGACTGCACTGCACGCCGCAGCGCCGCCCGCGTGCGCGCCAGCAACTCGGCGACTGAAAATGGCTTGGTCACGTAGTCATCGGCGCCGGCGTCGAGCGCACGCACTTTCTGCCTCTCTTCGGTGCGAGCCGACAACACAACGATCGGCATCGAGGACCACTTGCGAATGCCGGTCACCACGTCCTGGCCATCGGCGTCGGGCAGGCCAAGATCAAGGATGATCAGATCCGGCTTGTGGCTCGCGGCCTCGATCAATGCGCGCGCCGCGGTCTCGGCTTCGATGACACGAAAGCCGTGCGCGGTAAGCGTGGTGCGCAGGAGATGGCGCAATTGCGGCTCATCGTCGACGACCAGCACCGCGTGCTGGGCAGTTGTCACGACTCCGCCTCTTCCGGAACCACGGGCTCTTCTTCCTTGAGCGGCAGCGTGAGGGTGAACAGTGCGCCACCGGCCGGGATTCGTTCGGCGCGTATTTCGCCGCCGTGCGCGCGCGCGATGGCGCGGCAAATCGCAAGGCCGAGGCCGACGCCGCCCTGCGCGCCTTCGGTGCGGCCCCGCTGGAATTTGTCGAACAGCGCATCCGGGTCGACGTCCGGTGGGAACCCGGGCCCGTCGTCGGCGACGGTAAGTTCGATCTCTTCGAACCCGCGGCGGGCACGAATCGAGACGCTAGTGCCCGGTGGCGTATGCCGCGCCACGTTATCGAGCAGGTTGACCAACAGTTGCTCGAGCAGCACCGGATCCGCCTTGAGCAACGGCAGGTTGCGGTCGATGTCGAGTTGCACCGGGCGATCCGCCAGGCGCGGCTGGGCGCGCCGCAACGCGGCGGCCGCGACTTCTTCGAGCGAGATCCACTCTTCGCGCAGCGCAACCCGGCCGGATTCGAGCCGCGTCATGTCGAGCACGTTGGCGACCACCTGCGTCATCTGCGTGGCTTCGTCGACGATGCTGCGCGCAAGCTCCGTGCGTTGCACCGGCTTGAGCTCGACGTCCAGGAGTGCGCTCGCTGCGCCGCTGATGATGGCGAGCGGAGTGCGCATGTCATGCGAGATCGCGGCGAGCAAGCTGTTGCGAACCGACTCGGATTCCGCGTGCACCGCAGCCGACTGAGCGCGTTCCGCCAGCACTGCACGCTCGAGCGCAAGCGAAATTTGCACTGCGAACGTCTCGAGCAGATGCGATTGTTCGGGCAGCAGGATGCGGCGCGGGTTGACCGGCAGCACCGACAGCACGCCAAGCTGCCCGACCTTCTCCTCGCTGGCTGCGAGCGGCAGGTAGCGTGCGGCCGTGCCGGGCAGCGTATCGGTGCCCATGCCCGCCGCAACGCCGTGATCGAAAACCCACTGGGCAATCGAGAGGTCCGCTGCGTGCAACGATGTCGGCTCGGGTGCTCCGCGTGGATAAGCGATCTTGTGCTGCGCGTCCGGCAGTAGCACCACGACTTGGGCCTCGAAGCTCTCGGCGACGTGTCGTACCGCCACACGCGCAATGGTTTCCTGGCCGCGCGTGGCCGCGAGTTCGCGCGCCATCGCGTACAAAAGCGCGGTGCGCCGCTCGCGATGGCCTGCAACACGCGCCTGCATCCTCACGCTGGACATCAGCCAACTGATGAGAAGGCCGACCAGCATCAGCACGCCGAACGTGATCAGGTACTGGCCGTCGGCGACGTCGAGTGTAAAAAGCGGCTCCACGAAAAAGAAGTTGAACGTGACCACGCTCGCGGCGGAAGCCAGCACCGAGGGACCGCGACCGAAGCGCAGCGCGACCAGCGCGATGGTCAGCAGGTAGAGCATCACGATGTTGAGGTCGTTGATCAGTGCACGTGCGAACCATGCGACCACGGTAGCCAGCGCGACCGAAACAATGGCGACGACGTAACCGGGCCAACGCCGTCTGGCCGAGGGGGGCGCAGCGAGGTACGCGGCACTGCGCGCGAGAAACGGGTTGCGCGCGGCGAGCGTGGCCTCGGTCGTTTTCACCACCGTCACATCGACCCCCTTGATGCGCCTCAGCAGATAGTCAACCGTGGACGGGCGCAGCAGGCGTGCGAACCCGCTACGGCTCGATTCACCCAGGAGGACTCGCGTCACGTTGCGGGTGCGCGTGTAGTTGAGCAGCTCCTGTCCCGCGTTGTGACCGCCGAGTGTCACCGTCTCCGCTCCGAGCTGCTCGGCGAAGCGCAGCCAGGAGATCCGGCGATTGCGCTCCGCCTCCGGCAGGCGGATCAGGTCCGGCGTTTCGACGTACACCACGATCCATGGCGCGTGCAGCGCCGCCGCCAGCCGTTTGCCGGCACGCACGAGCGTTGCGCCGTCGCTGCGCGGGCCGATGCCGACCAGCACGCGCTCGCCCGCAGCCCAGGGCTGCGCGATGCCTTCGGTAGTGCGATACCGATCCATCGCGGCGTCGACGCGTTCGGCCGTCTTGCGCAGCGCCAGCTCGCGCAGCGCGATCAGGTTGCCGCGGCGAAAAAAATTCTCGAGGGCAATCCGCGCGCGTTCGGGCACGTAGACCTTGCCCTCGCGCAACCGCTGCAGCAGGTCCTCGGGCGACAGGTCGATCAGCTCGACTTCGTCGGCCGACTCGAAGACCGTGTCGGGGACCGTTTCCTGCATGCGCACCGACGTGATCGAAGCGACCACATCGTTGAGACTTTCTATGTGCTGCACATTGACCGTGGTCCAGACATCGATGCCGGCGTCGCGCAGTTCTTCAATGTCCTGCCAGCGCTTTTCATGGCGTGCGCCGACCGCATTGGTATGCGCCAGCTCGTCGACCAGGATCAATCGCGGCTTGCGCGCGAGCGCCGCGTCGAGGTCGAACTCGCGCAGCGTCGATCCGCCGTAGGGGAGCATCAATGGCGCAACGCCTTCGAGGCCT
>DASQAE010000128.1:0-2149 GCA_035635915.1 Burkholderiaceae bacterium
CAGCGTTACGTGCACCCGGATACGTTCGCGATGTTCGAACACGAAGCGAAAAAAATGGGGTTCTCGCACGCCGCCAGCGGGCCGTTGGTGCGCTCGTCCTATTACGCCGACGAACAGGCGCATCGCGCCGGCGTCGTCTGAAGCGATGGACATTTCGGTCAATCTCGCTGGCAGCCTGACGATCCTGTTTCTGGTCGGCTTCGGCATGTTCCTTTATCCGTGGCTGTTGAAGCGGCGTGGCGGAGTGCTGGTGGTGGCAGCGCTCACCGCGATGCTCACGGTGTTGTTTTATCTCTTCGACGATCCGACCGGCGTCGAAACCAGCACGTCCGGAGCGCTGGCGCTCGTTTGGGCGTTGCTGCCCCTCGCCGCGGGCCTCGTCGTCAAATCCTTGCAGAGCAAGGGCGCCAGCCACTAGGAATCCCGCTTCTCCGGTAGCAGGAAGATGGCCGGAATAGCGAGTTGCCTGCACGTGTTGGCCTCTCGACGCGGTAGTCCGCGCGTGCATCCGGAAACAAATCCGGCGCACGTGCTGAAGTAGGCTTGTCACTACATCCACCGTCGAACGACAAACGTAGATGTACCAGCGGGTCCATGCGGGCCCGCGGCAGCGGCAATGAGTCCGAACGACGAATCGATCGGTTTGACCTTCGGGAGCGCGGACGCGCCCACGCTCGATGCGCCGCTCCGGCGCTCGCTGGCGGCGCCGGAGGTGATCGCGCTGTTTCCGCTTGGCTTCGCGCGCGCGGCGTGGCAGGCGCGCGCCAGGGCGGGCGCGCTGGTGCCGCATTTCGAAGGCTTCGACCTGTTTGCCTTCCCGGACAACGCGCGCCTGCTTGCGTTCAACGTGTTCCGCTTCGTCGACCGGCTGGTCCACAAGTACGCCGGCCGGCGCATTGCCGGCGTGGTGACCGCGAACGAACAGTTCGGTGCGCTGACGGCCGCACTGCTCGGACAGCGTCTTGGTTTGCCGCATACGGACCCGCTGGCCGTGCTCGCCTGCCAGCACAAGGCGTACTTCCGCGAGCGCATGCGTGAGATCGCGCCCGAAGCAAGCATTGCCCACTGGGCGCTACCGTATACGCAGGACCTTGATGGCCCGCTTGGCCTGCCGCTGCCCTTCTACATCAAGCCGGTCAAGGCGACGTACTCGGTGCTGGCGCGGCGCGTCGGCACGCGCGCGGAGCTCAAGCGCCATTTGGCCTTCGCGCCGTACGAGCGCTACATCATCAAGCGGCTGGTGCAGCCATTCAACGATGCCTTTGCCGCACTGGTCGGCCGACCGATGCAGTACGGCGTCGACGCGCACTGGCTCATCGCCGAGGAGTTGATGCACGGCCAGCAGATCAACCTCGATGGGTACGTGTTTCGCGGCGATGTGCGGTTGATCGGGTGCGTCGACGAGGTGATGTATCCGGGCACCGATGCATTCCTGCGCTTCCAGTATCCGTCGCGGCTGCCGGCCGAGGTGCAGCGGCGCGCACTGACGCTTGCCACGCGCATCGTGCGTGGGCTTGGCTTCGATCACGGGTTCTTCAACATCGAGTTCTTCTACCACCCGATTACCGATCGCCTGCAGGTGATCGAGGTCAACCCGCGCCTAGCCTCGCAACTTGCCGACTTCTACGAGAAGGTGGATGGCCTGCGCGTTTTCGACATGCTGGTCGAGCTGGCGCAGGACCGTGATCCGGCGTTGCTCGCGCGGCGTGTGCCCACCGCCGGCGTGGCGGCGAGCTTCGTCTGGCGCACGTTCGATGGCGCCGCACCACCGCCGCCCGCCACGCGGTCGGCGCGCGACTGGCTGGCGCGCACGTATCCCGATGCGCTGCTGCTCGAACACCACAAGCGCGGTCATGGCCTCAAGCGCGAGTTCAAGTGGCTTGGCAGCCACCGTTACGCTACCGTCAATCTCGGCGCGCGCGACGAAGCGGCACTGCGCGAGCGCTATGAGGCCATCTGCGAACACCTCGGCTGGCCAGCCGAGCGCAACTGACCCCGGCGCTGCGCTCACTAAATTTTCCGTAACGCAGCCGTGACGGTGGGTGCGCTACATATACTCGCCCGCTGACACAATTTTCCGCGCGCAGGCGGGCACCCTGCAACTGCGCGCGCCCCGGGGAGGACCGTCATGATTCGATCGAGCATCCGG
>DASQAE010000129.1:0-2251 GCA_035635915.1 Burkholderiaceae bacterium
ATAACGCCTGGCACTGCGCCTCGATGGTTGCGATCGGCGCACCGGCTTTTTTTGCCTCGTCCTGCCGAATTCGCTTGCTCTCCGACTGGTACGGCGCGCCCTTCCGCACGGCCGCGAGTTCGGCGCGTGCCTTTGCATCCGCCTTGGCGCGCCACATGCTCAGATACGCCTCGTCGCGCGCGCCGCGCATTTCCGGATACCTGGCTTCACACTTGGTGTAGCTGTGATCGAACCGGGCCATCGCCTTGGGATCGATGGTCATCGCAGCGCTTTCCGTGACGACGAAGGCGAACAGAAGCGCTGCGGTCCGGACCGTGACGCCACAAATGGGTGGTCGCATGGATTGCGTCGGGGAAATGAGGCTCGCATGGTGCCGTGAAGGCGCGCGAGCAGCAAGCGGCCGGCACGCAGCAGCGCTAGTCCGCGCACGGAGTTTGATGGTGTTTGGCGACCAGGCGCACGAGTGTGTTCCACACTCGTGTCGTGGCGGGGCGACCGAGGTTCTGCTCCAGGAGCAAGGTCGGACTACCCGGACTGCTGCCGAGCTTGCGCACGACGCTGAACAACTCGCCGCGGGTCAAGCGCACCACCTCGACATCGCCGCGATTGGACATGCGCGGCAGGCCACGCGGACTTGTTTTGCTGTCGAAGAACGACACGCAGAATCGATACACGCCGCGGCGATCGGCCTTTGCAAACGGATCGTCCGCTACAAGCCGTGCCATTTGCTCCAGCCGGCGCAGGAATGCGGGTTCCTCGATCCCGCAACTTGCTGCAAGGTTCGCGCGGGCGGCGCGCAGGATCCTGCGCGCCGCGGTATCGCTGGGCGCAGCGAAAACCAGCGTGCCATTGGTGAGAAACGACTGTGCCCCTTCGGCGCCAGAGCCCGTGAACACGGCCTCGAACCCGGTTTTGTTCGGGCAGTTCTTCTGGCCAAGATTGACGTTGCGGAAAAAGGCCACGTACTTCATCGCGGCGCGGCTCCGCTGCGTCGGGCGCTCGCCTCCAGACGCGGTTGTGGCACGGGGCGGGCGCTCCTATTCTGATGGTCCAACAACACGGAGTCACCGATGATCAAGGTCAGTGTGATGTATCCCGACAAACCCGGCGCGCGGTTCGACCACGCTTATTACGCCGACAAACACATGCCGCTGCTGAAAGCGAAAATGGGCGAGAGCTGCAAGTACTACACGGTCGACAAAGGGCTTGCCGGGGGCACGCCGGGATCGCAGCCCACGTACATCGGCATGTGCCATATCTTCTGCGACTCGGTCGAGGCGTTTCAGGCCGGCTTCGGTCCGCATGCCAAAGAGATCATGGGCGACATCCCGAATTACACGGATCTCGCACCGGTGATCCAGTTCAGCGAAGTTGTAGTCGGTTGACGCGCTTATCGCGCGCGGCCGCGTTACGCCACGCGCCGCGCTGCGAGCGCCCAGATGCCGGCAGCCGAGAGCAGCGAACCACCCGCAAGATTGAAGCGGCGTTGCGCGCGTGGTGACGCAAGCAACCGACGTGCGCTCGCGGCAAAGATCGCGTAGAGCGAAGCGTTCACCATCGCCAGCACGACGAATGTGAGCGCGAAGATCCAGAGTTGTCGCGTCACGTCGGCTTGCGCACTGATGAACTGCGGCAGGAACGCGACAAAAAAGATGATGCCCTTGGGATTGAGCGCAGTCACCAGATAAGTGTTGCCGAAGAGTTTCCAGCGCGACGACGGTGCCGAAGGCGTAACGATCTCGGTGGTGGAAACTCCCGCGCGCAGCAGTCTGACGCCGAGATAGATCAGGTACAGGCCGCCCGCCCACTTCACGATCGAGAACCAGAACGCGGACGCGGCGAGCAACGCGCCGACACCCAGCAACGAGAGAACCAGCGCGGTCGAATCGCCCAGCGCGACCGCAGCAACGAGCGCAACGTTGGCGCGCCGCCCATGTGCGACCGAGTAGCTAATGACGGTGAGGATCGTCGGCCCCGGAATGATGAGCAGCACGATCGACGCTGCGACAAAAGCGAGCCAAGGTTCGAGCGGCACCACTACCTCCTGGATTTTTTTTGCTGGTGATACGTGAGCGCGGCGGCGATGCAGAACGTCAACGCATCCATCGGCACCTTTGTATCGGCTTCGAATCTCCTACACCGTCAGTTGCCGCAGCGGTCCTGAAGATGAGGGAGCGCAGTGCCAAAAGGTTGCGCCGCATGCTCGTCGCATAGGCAGCGAACGTGCGTTCGACGGCAGCGTCGGCAAAAG
>DASQAE010000130.1:0-5958 GCA_035635915.1 Burkholderiaceae bacterium
TACGGCCGGGGCACGGTCTACCTGGCGTTCGTGCGCAGCAACAACAGCACCGCGACCGCAGTCAGCAACAACGCGGGCACGATCCTGAGCAACGTCGGCGGCACGCCGAATGCCGGGGCGGGCAGTTTCAACCCCGGCACCAATCCGGACCTGAACAACTTCTACAACATCTACCAGATCTCGGCGGACTTCCAGGCGACGGAACAACTGCGCGTCGGCGCGCTGTGGGGAAAGATCGACGACAAGTCCGGACGTGATCGCGGTGCCACCGGCGGCTCGATCGGCGCCTACTATGATTTGTCGAAACGAACCATGCTGCTGGCCCTGGTCGACACGTTGCGCAACGACACGAATGGCGGTTGGAGGCCCGCGGGCTCGGCGGGACTGAAGTCCACCTTCGCCGCGCCGGGCGACATCAATGGCCGCACGATCAACGGCGTTCAGGTCGGCATCGTCCATCGCTTCTGAACATGGCGCAGGCAAGAGGAGACAAACATGGCTACAACCACGGAGCACGAACCCCACGGCAGGCATCAGACCAAAAAAGCCGCTGCCAGTGGCTGGATCGGTTCGGCGCTTGAGTACTACGACTTTTTCATCTACGCGACCGCTGCGTCGCTGATCTTCCCGCAGGTCTTCTTTCCCAAGGGCGATCCGACGGTTGCGATCGTCGCGTCGCTCGCGACCTACGGTGTCGGTTACGTCGCGCGGCCGATTGGCGCCTTTTTTCTCGGCCACTGGGGCGACACGCACGGCCGCAAGAACGTGCTGATCCTGTGCATGTTCCTGATGGGCATTTCGACGATGGCGGTCGGCCTGCTGCCGACCTACGAGCAGGTGGGTGTGCTCGCGCCGGCGCTGCTGGTCCTCCTGCGCTTGATCCAGGGCTTCGCGGTCGCCGGGGAAATCTCCGGTGCCAGTTCGATGATCCTGGAACACGCGCCGTTCGGGCGGCGGGGTTTCTTTGCCAGCTTTACGCTGCAGGGCGTGCAGGCGGGGCAGATCCTCGCCGCGGCAATCTTCCTGCCGCTCGCGGCGTATATGCCGGCGGAGTCGTTCAACTCCTGGGGCTGGCGTGTTCCCTTCTTGCTCAGCGTCATCGTGATCGTCGCCGGTTACGTCATCCGCCGCAAGGTCGACGAGACACCCGCGTTTGCCGAAGAAGGCGCACACGGTGCGGTGCCCAGGTCGCCGGTCATCGATGCCATCAAGTTTTGCTGGCCGGACATGCTGCGCGTCATTGGCATGGCGCTCATGAACGTCATTGCGGTGGTCACGGCGATATTCGGCGCGGCCTACGCGGTGCAGCCCGGGTATGGCATCGGGTTCAGCAAGGACGTCTATCTCTGGATCCCGGTGCTCGGCAACATCGTCGCAGTGCTGGTCATTCCGTTTGTCGGCAACCTGTCCGACAAGATCGGTCGCAGGCCGCTCATCATCGGCAGTGCGTTGCTCACCGGGCTGTTGTCGTTCGCCTACCTGTACGCAATCAGCATCAAGAGCGTGCCGCTGGCGATCGCGATGTCGTTGCTGATGTGGGGCGTGATCTACCAGGGATACAACGCCATCTTCCCGAGCTTCTATCCGGAGCTTTTCCCGACCCGCACCCGGGTCTCGGCGATGGCCATCGCGCAGAACATCGGCACCGCCATCACCGCGATGCTGCCGGCGATCTTCGCCACCGTGGCGCCACCGGGATCGACCAACATCCCGGTGATCATCGGTAGCCTGACCTTCGGCATCGCGATCATCGCTGCGATTGCGGCCTTCACTGCACGCGAGACCTACCGTGTCCACATGAACGACCTCGGCGACCGCAACGCCGTCCCGGTCGACAAGGAGACCTACGAGCGGACGCGCGAGCGAGCCATCGCGGACGCCAAGCTGGCGCACGCACCTGCATGACCCCTGCGCGAGCCCTCCCCCGCTGCGCAGGCAGGGCGCGCCTGATCGATCGAGGTTTCACGATGCGTCGGTCTATAGCCACTGTTTCGTTGTCCGGCATGCTGCGGGAGAAACTGCAGGCGATCGCCGCCGCGCGTTTCGACGGCGCGGAGATTTTCGAGAACGACCTCCTGCAGTTCTCGGGCAAGCCGCGCGAGGTGCGGGCGATCGCCGCCGACCTGGGACTGGAGATCGACATGTTCCAGCCCTTTCGCGACTTCGACGGCACCAACGCCGCCCAGGTGGCGCGCAGTCTCGACCGGATGCAACGCAAGTTCGATGTCATGGAAGAGCTGGGCACGCGGCTCATTCTCGTCTGCTCGAGCGTGCAGCCCGATGCGTTAGGCGAGGTGGGGCCGCTGGCCGAGCAGTTCCGGCGGCTCGCGGAACTCGCCGAGAAACGCGGCATGAAGATCGCCTACGAAGCGTTGGCCTGGGGCAGCAAGGTCAAACTTTTCTCGCAAGCGTGGGCCGTCGTGCAACGTGTGAACCATCCGAACCTCGGCCTTGCACTGGACAGTTTCCATACGCTGTCGTTGCGCGATGACCCGCGGCCAATCGCGCAGCTACCGGGCGACCGCATCTTCTACGTCCAGCTGGCCGATGCCCCATGGGTGAGCACCGATGTTCTGACCCACAGCCGTCACTACCGCTGCTTTCCTGGCCAGGGCGAGTTCGATCTCGTCGGCTTCATGAGCGCCCTGCTCGATTCCGGCTATACCGGGACGATCTCGCTCGAAATTTTCAACGACGAGTTCCGTTCGGCACCGGCGCGCGCCAATGCGCTCGATGCGATGCGCTCGCTGCTGTGGCTCGAGGATCAGGTGCGCCAGGCACGCGCCGGCGCCGCGCCAGCGCGTGTCGCGTTGTTTGCAGCTCCACCGCCGCCTCGCTCCAGCGGTTGGGCGTTCATTGAATTCGCCGTCGATCCGCCGACGGCAGGACGTCTGGCGGCATACCTGACGAGCCTCGGTTTCTCGCACCTTGGGCAGCACCGGTCGAAGGATGTCGATCTGTATGGCGTCGGCCATGTGCGGCTGGTCATCAATCGCGAGGAAGATTCATTCGCGCGCGGCTACTTCGACCTGCATGGCGCATCGGTCTGCGCGCTGGCGTTGGCAGCCGATGATGCGCAGTCGGCGTTGACGCGCGCCGAAGCACTGCTCTGCTCCCCGTTCGCCGGCGCGGCCGGAGAAGGCGAACTCGCCATTCCCGCCGTGACCGCTCCCGATGGAAGCCTGCTCTACTTCTGCGATCCTGCGCGCGCTGGACGCCCGGGTTTCGAAGCCGATTTCGCGATCGCCGATCGCGCCTCCGAACGCGCGTCCCGCGGTACCGCGCGCGTCGATCACATCGTGCAAGCGGTGCCGAGCGGGCAGGTCGAGCCCTGGGTCCTGTTCCAGCGCGCGGTGCTCGGCCTCGTTCTACAGCGCAACGTCGTTTTGCACGACCCTTACGGCGCGATTCGCAGCCGCGAATTCGAGTCGGCGGACAAGGTCGTTCGAACGTCGTTGATCGTTTCGGAGCGCGACAACACAGCGGTCGCGCGTTCGGTGTCGCGCTATGGCGGGGCCGGCGTGCAGCAGATCGCAATCGCGGTCGACGATGTGATCAAGCTGGTATCCGAGTTGCGCCGCAAGGGTGCGCCATTGCTGCCCGTGCCCGACAATTACTACGACGATCTGGCCGCCAAGTACGACCTCGAACCCGCGTTTCTGGAAACCCTGCGCGCATGCGGCGTGCTCTACGAGCGTGGTCCGCAGGGTGACGAGTTCCTGCACGCTTACGCGGCGCCGTTCGAGGACCGGTTCGAATTCGAGTTCGTCGAGCGCCGCGGCGGCTATGAGCTTTACGGCTCGACCAACGCACCGGTGCGGCTTGCCGCACTCGCCGAGTGGCGCACGGCACACGAAGCCGAAGTCCGACGGTAGAAGGCGCATCGCCACGGCCACTGACAAGGAGCCACCTGCATGATCATCGACTGCCACGGTCACTACACGACGGCGCCGAAGGCGCTGGAAGAGTGGCGCAACAAGCAGATCGCCGGCATCAAGGATCCGGCGCAGAAGCCGAAGGTGTCCGACCTCTCCATTACCGACGCCGCGCTGCGCGAATCGATCGAAACCAACCAGCTCAAGCTGATGAAGCAGCGCGGCTCGGATCTCACCGTCTTCAGCCCGCGCGCGAGTTTCATGGCGCATCACATCGGCGACTTTGACGTGAGCTCGACGTGGTCAGCGATCTGCAATGAGCTCTGTTATCGCGTGAGCCAGCTCTTCCCGGATCACTTCATCGGCGCGGCGATGCTGCCGCAGTCGCCGGGCGTGGATCCAAAGACCTGCATCCCGGAGCTGGAGAAGTGCATCAAGCAGTACGGCTTCGTGGGCATCAACCTGAACCCCGATCCGTCTGGCGGGCATTGGACGTCGCCGCCGCTGTCCGACCGGAACTGGTACCCGATCTACGAGAAGATGGTCGAGTACGACATCCCGGCGATGGTGCACGTGAGCACGAGTTGCAATGCGTGCTTTCACACCACCGGCGCGCACTACCTGAATGCCGACACGACGGCGTTCATGCAGTGCCTGACCTCGGACCTGTTCAAGGACTTTCCGAGCCTGCGCTTCGTGATCCCGCACGGCGGTGGCGCAGTGCCGTATCACTGGGGCCGCTTCCGCGGCCTGGCGCAGGAACTGAAGAAGCCGCTGCTCAAGGAGCATCTGCTGAAGAACATCTTCTTCGACACCTGTGTGTATCACCAGCCGGGCATCGACCTGCTGACGCGGGTGATCCCGGTGGAGAACATTCTGTTTGCCAGCGAGATGATCGGGGCGGTGCGCGGCATCGATCCGGAGACCGGCCAGTACTACGACGACACCAAGCGCTATATCGAAGCCTCGGCGCTGAGCGCCGAGGACCGGTACAAGGTCTACGAGGGCAACGCGCGGCGGGTGTTCCCGCGCCTGGACCAGGCGCTGAAGGCCAAGGGGCATTGAAGCAAGCAACAGGAGACATCGATGAGCTACCAGATCGGGGTGGTCAAGCGCAACATCGTGCGGGCGGAGAAGTCAGCGTTGGAGAAACTGTCGCGCTTCGGCGTGGCCACCGTGCACGAGGCGATGGGGCGGGTGGGGCTGATGCAGACCTACATGCGGCCAATTTATCCGGGCGCGCACCTGTGCGGCACCGCGGTGACCGTTCTGCTGCATCCGGGGGATAACTGGATGATGCATGTGGTGGCCGAGCAGATTCTGCCCGGTGACGTGGTGGTGGCCGCGGTGACCTCGCAGTGCACGGACGGGTTCTTTGGCGATCTTTTGGCAACCAGCTTTAAAGCGCGCGGGGCCAAGGGCCTGGTGATCGACGGTGGCGTGCGCGATGTGAAGGACCTGACCGCCATGCAGTTCCCGGTGTTTTCGAAGGCGGTCAGTGCGAAGGGCACGATCAAGGCGACGCTCGGGTCGGTGAACATCCCAGTGATCTGTGCGGGAGCGCTGGTCAACCCGGGCGACGTGATCATCGCCGACGACGACGGGGTAGTGGTGGTGCCGGCGGCGGCGGCACGCGAGGCAGCCGATGCGGCGGAAGCGCGCGAGAACAACGAAGCGGACAAACGCAGCAAGCTCGCCGCGGGGGTGCTCGGGCTCGACATGTACAAGATGCGCGAAGGCCTGGAGCGCGCCGGCCTCAAGTACCTCGACTGAGGAGCTGCAGGTGAAGTTCGACAAGACTTCCGGCTGGCTCGACTGGTACGCAAACCCGACCAAGCCGCAGTTCAAGGTGCCGGCGGGCAGCGTCGATGCGCATTGCCATGTGTTCGGTCCCGGCGCCGAGTTTGCGTTTGCACCCGAGCGCAAGTACACGCCGTGCGATGCATCGAAGCAGCAGCTCTTCGCGCTGCGCGATCACCTCGGCTTCGCCCGCAATGTGGTCGTGCAGGCCACCTGTCACGGCGCCGATAATCGCGCGATGGTCGATGCGCTTGTGCATTCGGGCGGCAAGGCACGCGGGGTC
>DASQAE010000131.1:0-2385 GCA_035635915.1 Burkholderiaceae bacterium
TGCAGCCGGTCTACATGTGGGTGCCCTACGGTCATCGCAAGAACTGGGCGCGCCACTGCGCCCGCTACAACGCGTGCGGTGTGCCGGTGTACTTCGTCCGGCACGACTGGTACGAGCGCGAGGTGCACGACCACGGAGACCACCATGGCGAGCACCATGACGACCATCACGGCAGGGGCAAGGGCAAGGACTGATCAAGTCCGCGCCGCGCCCCTTCACTTTTTTTTCGCCGCTGTCGCCAATCCCTGCTGCAGCAACCGGGTGACCTCGGTTGCCAGGTAACGTGGTGGCGGCAGCGCGCCACGATCGCTCGCGATCTGCCCGCCGGCGATTAGAAGTGCCAGCCCGTGCACCTGCGCCCACGAGGCGAGCGCGATGATGCGTTCGTCACCGGTGCGGATGAAGCCGCTCTTCTGCGCGTTGCGCACCGCCTCGCGTAACCGTTCGTAGGCCCCCTCGGCAGCCTGCTTCAGCCCCGGATGATCGGCGTGATCGCCGATCACGCCGCCGAACATGATCTGCAGGTGATGCGGGTACTGCACGCCGAACTCCACATAGGCGATTCCACTCGCCTGCAGCGCCGCCAGCGGATCGTCCGGATGCGCCTGCACCGCGGTGCCGACCGCGTCGCCGAGCATCACAAAACCCTGTTCCGCGATAGCCGCGAGAAGGCTCTCCTTGCTCGGGAAGTGCCGGTATGACGCGGTGTGCGACACACCGGCTGTGCGTGCGACTTCGCGCAGGCTCAGGGCGCGCGCGCCGACCACGGAAATCTGCGCAAGGGCAGCATCGATCAGCGCATTGCGCAGGTCGCCGTGGTGGTAGCTGCTGCGCTGCCTGGGGCTGGCAACGGTCGATTTGCGCGCGTTACTCATATGCGGGACGAGCCGCCTGGCCGTCATATGTTGACATTGGAAACATTATACGGGTACGATGTTTCCATCGGTCACATAGATCACAAACCGCGGGGGCTCGTGAGATGAAAACCGCCAACCTGCGTGATTTGATCGCCTGGCAATGTAAGCAGGAGCTGATTCGATCAATTCCAACACAAAGGAGCTCGTCATGAACGCAAATTTGGATTCCGCACGGCTCGCGCAAGCGCGTCGCCGCGCTGGCCGTCGTCTCGGCTTCCTCATCCACGCCGCGGTATTTGTCGCGATCAACCTCGCCTTGATCGGCATCAACCTGGGCATCACGCCGACCCGGCCGTGGGCGCTGTTTCCGTTGTTGGGCTGGGGCTTCGGGTTGCTCATGCATGGTCTCGCGGCGCTCGGCCCGTTCGGCCGCATCTACCAGGCGCTGGTCGAACGCGAACTGGCGCGTCTGGCCGTCACGGCTGAGGGTCAGAGGTGAACGGCGCGATGGAAAGAGACTCGAAATGAAACCGATGCGTTGGCTCTTACTGTTCGCAGGTGCAATCGTGGTTGCCGGTTGCAGTTTCCTGGCGGTGCAAACTGCGCCGCAGAAAACGGCGTCCAGCGACCGAACGGAGGCGGCACGGAAGGCCGATGAGCTGTTCTGGGCTACGTTGCACGGTGGACACTACGACGACATACCGCGCGCGCTCGATGTGCTGACTGCCGCGTATCTCGCCAACCCGTCAGACCCCGTGACGGCGGCGCATGTCGGTTGGCTGCATATCTGGCGTCTTTCGGAAAACGCGCGCCTCGACAAGGTTCCGGCGACCATCACCGACGACGCGGTGCTGGCGCACAAGTATTTCGGGGAAGCAAGCCAGCTCGACCCGTCTGAGGCGCGTTACCTCGGTTTTCTCGCCAGCAGCATGTTGGCGGACGGCAATGTCCATAAGGATGAGAAGCTGACCCGGCGCGGCTACTACACGATGCTGGACGCGATCAAAGCGTGGCCGGAATTCAATCTTTTCACCGCGGGTTATGTGATGAGCCGGCAACCGCCCGAGTCGGCGCGCTTCAAGCAGGCGCTCGAATGGCAATGGCAGACCCTGGATGTGTGCGTTGGAGAAAACGTCGACCGGCGCAACTTCGACTACGGGCGCTACATGGCGCTTGCAACGACCAGTGGCCCCAAGCGCGTCTGCTGGAATTCGTGGATCGCTCCGCACAACTTCGAGGGGTTTTTCCTCAATATGGGCGACATGCTGGTCAAGGCCGGCGACTGGCAAACGGCGCAGAAGATCTACGCTGCGGCCCGGTTATCCGATACCTATGCGCAATGGAAATACCGTGACGTGCTCGAGCGTCGCATCGCCGACGCGCAGGCGAACGTGGTGCCATTCAACCGCGCCGATGGAACTGGTGCCAAAACGCATCAACGCATCATGATTGCAACGCCGTTCGCGTGCATGGCCTGCCATCAGGATTGAGCACGGCGGATCGTGGTCGCCACGAACGAGGCCGTCTA
>DASQAE010000132.1:0-6413 GCA_035635915.1 Burkholderiaceae bacterium
CGACGTCTGCCTCGTCAATCGTTATGAGGAGGGCACGCGTCTTTCACTGCATCAGGACCGGGATGAGCGCGACTACACGCACCCGATCGTCTCGGTTTCGCTTGGCGTGGGTGCGGTTTTCCTGTTCGGCGGGTTGAAACGATCGGACAAGCCTTTGCGCATGCGACTCGAGCACGGCGATGTCGTCGTTTGGGGCGGGCCCGCGCGCCTGCGCTTTCACGGTGTGTTGCCGCTCGAGGCGGGGCAGCATCCACTCACCGGCCCGTTGCGTTTTAATCTGACCCTTCGCAAAGCTGCCTGAAGCCGGCAATGCGAAAAACAATCCTCGGGTTGACCGTTGGTGTTATGGCGTCGTGGACCTGCGGCTCCGCGGCGCAGACGTTTGCGCCACGCCTTTACGACGTGACGACCGAAACCGGTCTGCCGCATCTCGAAGAAAACCTGCGTTATGCGACCACACGTTCGACGTTGTGCCTCGGGCAGCAGCAACTCGCCACCGCGTTTCCGATCCTGAAACACGAGGCGCTGAAGGGTTGCAAGCTCGAGCAGGGGCACGGCGCAGGCGAATCGATTCGCTTCGTCCTCAACTGCACCGGTGCAAGCGAAACAACAGGCGCCGCGGTGTGGCTGGTCGACGATCTTGGCATTCGCGGCACGCTGGACGTGAAGCTGGGCGGCAAGAACATGACCTTTTACCAGCGCATCAGCGGGCGGCCAGTCGGAGCGTGCACGGGCGACTGATAATGCCGGCGGTGCCGCTTTTCCTTTTAAAGGATCCGCCATGCCACCGCGCATCGTCAACCTGCAGAGTGTCCCCGCCTTCGACTATCAATTCGGCCCTTTGCAGGCGGGCCGCATGCAGGATGTCGGGCGTAACGTCGGTTCCGACAAGATCGGCCTGGTGATCCAGACTGTTGCACCCGGCAAACGTGCGTCGCGGCGCCATCGGCACCTGTTTCAGGAGGAACTACTGATCGTGATGGCAGGCAACGGTCAACTCCTGCACGGCGACGAACGTATTCCAGTCGCCGCGGGGGCCTGCGTTTGCTACCGCGCCGGCGACACCGACGCACATACTTTCGAGAATTCCGGCGACCAGGATCTCGTGATCTGGGCCTTCGGCAACCGATTCACGCATGAGGTCGCGTTGTATCCGGACGAAGGCGTGGCATTCGTCGAGGGCCTCGGTGCGGAGGTGCCACTTGCGAGCGTCACGCCGAGTGCCTGGACGGAAGAGGACCGGCGCATCCGCTGACGGCTGATAGCATGCCTCGCGAGGTTGCATCCGCCCACATGAACAAGAGAGGAGAAGCAACATGAAAACTCTCCGCGGTGCATTGATCGGACTGACGCTGACGATGGGCATTTCGACCACGGCCTCGGGGGCGAGCGCAATCGACAACAGCGCGATCGGCAAACCAGAGTTCCGTGCGCACAAGGCCACATACGGGCTTGTGTATCGCTTGCCGAAGGACGCGACCGACGTTCTGGACAACAGGATCTATCCGGTGCTGCGCGAGCGGCTTGCGAAGCTTGGGCTCGTGGACGAAGCGCGCACGTTCAATCTCCAGCACGTGACGGTCGTGCACATCCACAACGCCGATCCGACGACGCCGGCGCGGATGCTCACTGCGCTGCCCAAGGTGCCACCGGTGCTCAACCTGACGCTCAAGAGCTTCTACAACACCGAAGCGTCCAAGGGCGCCGGCGCACCCTGGTGGTTCGATCTTGGGGTGGTCAAGAGCGGGCAGGGATACGCCGAGATGATGGCCTTCAACACCCTGGCCACCGCCGCGCTCACCCCGCTGCGCGACGGCCCGCTGCCCCGATGTACAGGCCCCGTTTACGCGAACATGAGCGAGGCCGCACAGGAACTCACGCGTACCGTCGGGGTGAGCGGCGTCAACGTGATCAAGGACGGCAAGGAAACGGCGTCGCACAACCCGCATAACACGCTGGTGTACAGCATGACGAAGTACGACGCCCGGCTGCAGGCAGCAATGCAGGAGGTCGCCAAGGAGATGAATGCGATCCTTTCCGATGGCATCGAAACTCGGTTCAAGGATGTTTCGATCGTGGAGATCGGCTTCATGGGCAACGTGCTGCGCGAGTTCTACCGCATCAGCCTCGAGGATGGATCAGCCTGGGATGTCACCACCGGCAAGGCCGTGGTCTTCGGCAAGTAGCGGGTTCATCGGCGCGCCGCGAGTCGGCGCACGCCGACTGCCAAGCGAATGAACAACCGAGTCGCCGATGTCGCGCGCCTGCGCGAAGAAATCGCGCGCAATCCGAAGGATCGCGTGGCGTGGCACAACCTGGCCGCGGCTTTTGGCGATCTCGGACATGCGGTGCAGGCCGAGGATGCTGCGCGGCATGCGCTTGCGCTCGGCATCAAGGCGCCGGAAACGCGCCTGGTGCTCGCGCGTTCATTGCAGACGCAGCGCCGCCTGGACGAGTCCGAGCGTGCTTACGAGGAAGCGATCGCGCTGCGCCCGGCTTACGTTGAAGCACAGCGCGATCTCGCGCAATTGGTCTGGATGCGCAGCGGTGACGCGCAAGCAGCGCTGCGCCGGCTCGACAAAGCCATCCGGGCCGCTCCGCGGCAAGGGGCGTTGCATCTTGTGCGCTCGGTGGTGCTGGAGTTTGCGGGCGATCGTGCCGCTGCGCTGGCCGCCGTGGAGACCGGGCTCACGCGCGCAGGCAATGACGGCGCGCTGCTGCAACAGGCTGCGCGCCTGGCGGCAGAAGGCGGCGATACGCAACGCGCGCTCGATTTTGCGCAGCGTGCGCTCGCGCTTACTCCAGGTGCGTTTGCCGCACGCTCGGGATTTTGTGAGGCGCTGCTCGCGGCAGGTCGCCTTGAAGAGGCAGCGGCGCTCGCCGCTTCGCTTTGTGTGGTGCAGCCGCTCAATCAGTACACGCTTGCAATGCAGGCCACCGTGTGGCGCCTGCAGAAAGACGCCCGCTACAACGCGTGGTACGACTATGACGCGCTGGTGGTGTCGCAGACGCTGGACGTCCCGCCCGGCTACACCCATCTGGGCGCGTTTCTCGATGAGCTCACGGCAGAGCTGGGGAGCCTGCATCGGTTTCACGCCCATCCGCTGCAACAGTCGGTGCGCGGCGGCAGCCAGTTGCACCTGCAAGCAGCCGAGTTCGAGCGCCCTCTGATCGGCGCGCTGTTTGGTTCGATCGGTGCCGCCGTGCAGGCGTACCTGGACCGACTCGGCGCCGGCACCGATCCAGTGCGAGCGCGCAACACGGGCAAGGCCATCTTCACGGGAGCATGGAGCGTGCGCTTGCGCTCGGGCGGACATCATGCCGATCACGTTCATCCGCAAGGGTGGCTTTCATCGGCGTGCTACATCGCGCTGCCGCCGACGATCGGGTCGGGTTTGGATGAGACCGATCGCGCCGGCTGGCTGCGCTTCGGGCGCCCGAGTTTCGCGACCACGCCGCCGTTGGGCGCGGACCATCACGTCAAGCCCGAACGCGGCCGGTTGGTGCTGTTTCCCGCTTACATGTGGCACGGCGTCGAGCCGTTCGAAAGCGAAGAGCCGCGCCTTTCCGTTGCCTTCGATGTGGTGCCTGCCTAAGGAACCAAGGCGAGAAACAGGAAGGCGGCAAAGATCACCACGTGTACTGCGCCGAGCATGATGTTCGTGCGGCCTGTTGCCAGCGTGAATGCGGCAACCAGGAACGTAAGCGTCAAAAGCACAAGGTCCTTCGCGCCTAGGCCAAGCAACAGCTTTATATCGAGCAGCACCGCGGCGAGCGCGACCGCGGGAATGGTGAGCCCGATGCTCGCCAGTGCCGAGCCGAGCGCGAGGTTGATACTGGTCTGCAGGCGATCGGCATATGCCGCGCGCACCGCGGCCCAGGTCTCGGGCAGCAACACGAGTAGTGCGATCGCGATCCCGAGCGTTGCCTTCGGCGCCCCGGCTGCCGCGACGGCGCGCTCGATCGTGGGTGACAGCACCTTGGCGAGCCCGACCACCGCTACCAGCGAGACCAGCAACACGCCAAAACTCGTCCAGGCGAGCCGCACCGACGGTGGCTCTGCGTGCAGGTTTTCATCGGCCACGTTGCCGGTCGGCAGGAAGTAGTCGCGGTGACGCACCGTTTGCACGAACACGAACGTGCCCCACAGTGTCAGCGACGCCACGCCGGCGAATGCGAGCTGCGCCACCGTGTAGCTGGGCCCTGGCGCACTGACCGTGAAGGATGGAAGGACGAGCGACAACGTCGAGAGCGCAATGAGCGTCGCGAGCCCCGAGTTGGCCCCTTCGAGGCGGAACGATTGCTCGTGATGCCGCAGCCCACCCAGCAGCAGGCAGATGCCGACGACGCCGTTGCAGATGATCATGACCGCAGAAAAGATCGTGTCGCGCGGCAGGACCGCCGTATCCGGACCGCCCGCCAGCATCATCGAAAGGATCAATGCCACCTCGATGATGGTGACCGCGACTGCGAGCACCAGTGTGCCGAACGGCTCGCCGACGCGATGCGCGACGACCTCGGCGTGATGCACTGCTGCGATGACCGCGCCGATCAGCGCGACCGCGCAGACGAATCCCAGCACGCCACCGATCGGCAGCACGAGCGCCGCGACCAGCAGCACGAGCGCGGCCGCGGGAACGCCCCAGGCCCAATACGGCATTCGATGTCTCCCAGTCATATGGATGTGCTGTTTTCCTGAGCGATGCCGCGACGTACGGCAAAACCCCGCTTGGATTCCACTTGTCGTTAACGGATGCTACGGCTTGCCTAGGGGACGAACGCCTGATCCTGCGCGAAGATCCGTCGCGGGCCTTGTTCGCATGTCGATGCCACATTCCGTCAGTCTCATCGCCACGATCGCCGCGGGTTTCGGCCTCGCGCTGGTGCTCGGCCTTGTGGCGGCGCGGCTCAGGTTGCCCGCGCTCGTGGGTTACCTGCTTGCGGGCGTGATGATCGGTCCAGCCACGCCGGGTTTTGTGGCCGACGTCGAGATCGCAAGTCAGCTCGCCGAAATCGGCGTGATGCTACTGATGTTCGGTGTCGGCCTGCACTTTTCGCTGCGCGACCTGCTATCCGTGCGCAAGATTGCGCTACCGGGTGCGATTGTGCAGATGACGGTGGCCACTGCGCTAGGAGCCGGGATCGCCGTGTGGTGGTGGGGCTGGCCGCCCGGCGGCGCGATCGTGTTCGGTCTTTCGCTGTCGGTCGCGAGTACCGTGGTGCTGCTGAAGGCGCTGGAAGGTCGCGGACTGCTCGAGTCCGTCAATGGCCGCATCGCCGTCGGCTGGCTGGTGGTCGAGGATCTCGCGATGGTGCTCGTGCTGGTGCTGCTGCCCGCATTCGCCGAAGCGCTCAAGGCAAGCGGCAACGGCTACGGCGCAAGTGATCTCTGGCTTACCCTCGCGAAGACGCTGACGGCGGTGAGCATCTTTGTCGCGCTGATGTTGATCGTCGGTCGCCGGGTTTTCCCGTGGCTGCTCTGGCAGGTCGCGCGCACGGGCTCGCGCGAACTGTTCACGCTGTGCGTGGTGGCTGCCGCGGTGAGCATTGCGTATGGTTCGGCGCAGTTGTTCGGCGTGTCGTTTGCGCTCGGTGCATTTTTTGCCGGCATGGTGTTGCGCGAGTCGCAGTTCAGCCATCGCGCCGCGGAGGAGACGCTGCCGCTGCGTGATGCGTTCGCCGTGCTGTTCTTCGTTTCCGTCGGCATGCTGTTCGATCCGCAGATCCTGGTCGAGCGGCCGTTGCATGTGCTCGCTGTGGTGGCGATCATCATCGTCTTCAAGTCGCTCGCTGCACTGGCGTTCGTGCTGCTAACGCGTTATCCGCTGAACACGGCACTGACGGTCTCGGCCGGGCTGGCGCAAATCGGCGAGTTCTCGTTCATTCTCGCCGGGCTGGGGGTCGCGCTCGATCTCCTGCCCGCGGGCGGGCAGAGCCTCATCCTTGCCGGTGCGATTTTCTCGATCGCCCTGAACCCGCTCTATTTTTCCGCCATCGAACCGGCGCAACGGTGGATCCGCAAGCGCTCGCGACTCGCGCGTGCCCTGGAACGTTTCGCCGATCCGCTCGGCGCGCTCCCGCTGTCGACCGATCGGAAATTCCTCGCCAACCAGGTCGTGCTAGTGGGCTACGGCCGCGTGGGCCGGCACATCGCGGCTGCGTTGAACGAACGTGCCATTCCCTTTGTCGTCGCGGAGGTGAATCGGGAAGTGGTCGAGCGCCTGCGGGCGTCTGGCACGCCCGCAGTGGCCGGCAACGCTGCCGATGCGCCTACCCTGGTGCAGGCCCACATCGCGCAGGCACGTATGCTGGTCATCGCGACCCCGCAGACCGTGCAGGTGCGTCAGATGGTCAGTACTGCGCGCACGCTGAATCCCGCGATCGAAGTTGTGGTGCGCTGTCACAACGAGGAG
>DASQAE010000133.1:0-5779 GCA_035635915.1 Burkholderiaceae bacterium
CGACACCAGCAGCGAACTCGGTACCACACAGCGCGTCGGGCTCGACTACAAGGATCTGCCGCGTGACGTCAAAGCCGGCGATGCGCTGCTGCTCAACGATGGGCTGATCGTGCTCGACGTGGAGCGTGTCGTCGGCTCCGAGATTCACACCGTCGTGCGCATCGGCGGCGAACTGTCGAACAACAAAGGCATCAACAAGCAGGGCGGCGGCCTGTCGGCGCCGGCACTTACCGCAAAGGACGTGCGCGATATCGAAACCGCGATGGCATGCGGCGCCGACTACGTGGCGGTTTCTTTCGTCAAGAACCGCACCGACGTCGAGATGGCGCGCCAGTTGGCCACCATCGCGGGCGAAAAACACGGCGTGAAGCCGCTCATCATCTCCAAGATCGAGCGCGCCGAAGCGATCCCGATGCTCAAGGAGATCCTCGACGCCACCGACGGCATCATGGTTGCGCGCGGCGATCTTGCCGTCGAAGTGGGCAACGCCGCCGTGCCGGCGTTGCAGAAGCGCATGATCAAACTGGCGCTCGAAGCCAACAAGCTTGCCATCACCGCCACCCAGATGATGGAGTCGATGATCGTGAACGCGGTGCCCACGCGCGCCGAGGTGAGCGACGTCGCCAATGCGGTGCTCGACGGGACCGATGCCGTGATGTTGTCGGCCGAGACCGCGGCCGGCCGGTACCCGGTCGAAACCGTGCAGGCAGTGGTTTCGATCGTCACCGAGGCGGACCGTTCCGAGGCCGTGGAACTGGATCGCCAGTTCCTCAACCGCACGTTCACGCGCGTCGACCAGTCGATCGCCTACGGCGCGCTGTTTACCGCGTTTCACCTGCGCTGCGCCGCAATCTGCACGCTGACCGAGTCCGGCTCAACGTCCTTGTGGATGAGTCGGCACGACGTCGACGTGCCCATCTATGCGCTCACGCCGAGTGTTTCGACGCAGCGCCGACTGAGTTTGTTTCGCAACGTACACCCGGTGTTCCTGCCGAAGTCGGACGATCGCGACGCGGCGTTGCGCCTCGCGGAGCAGATCCTGCTCAAGCAGGGGGTGGTCAACCGCGGCGACCTGATCGTCCTGACGATCGGCGAGCCGATGGGCCAGCCCGGCGGCACGAACACCTTGAAGATCGTGCGCGTCGGAGAGCACCACTGACGACCGGCCGATTGGACGTTGCTGCGCGCCGCGCCGCGTCCTTCGCGGTGGCGCTGCTTCTGGCGGCGTGTGCGCCGCTGCCGACGCGCCCGAGTGCCGGCCCCATCGCGGACCTTCCCGACGATGTCGCCGCCGCCTCAACGACGGCGCTTTCATCCGCTTTCAGCACGCGCGCCATCCGCATGGACGTTGCCGACCGCGCGTGGCGCGTGATCGCGGGCACCTTCTACGACCCGAAAATGAACGGCGTCGACTGGGTCGCGGTGCGCAAGGTCACACGCGCGCGAGTTGCGGCCGCGGTAAACGACAACGAGTTCTATGCCGCACTGAAAGACATGGCGGCGGCGCTGGGCGATTCCCACACGATGGTTCTGACCCCGCGCGAAACCGTCGACCGGCGGCGTTTTGTCTCGACGCGCATCGGGATGCAACTCACCTTCATCGACAACCGCGTCGTGGTTTCGGAGGTCGAACCCGATTCACCGGCGGCGCGTGCGGGCGTCACCGTGGGCGACATTCTGTTTGCAGCCGGCACGACACGTTTCGATGGCGCGTTCATTCGAAGCGCGCTTGCCGATCCGCGCCTTGCGCACGGCGACGTGCTCGCCGGCGACGGGCCCGAAGCGTTGCCGACCCAGGCGCTCGACAATGAACGCGTACGCGTGTTGCGCGCCGTGCGCCGTGAGATGCGGCGCACGGCGCTGCCAGCTCGTGGCGGCGGCCTGACCATCGATCTTGTGCGCGCCGACGGAGCGCTGCTGCGCACGCAGCTGGTAGCGACTGCCTCGGCGCGCCGACCCAGTGCCGAATTGCGCTGGCTCGACGGCCAGGTCGCGCTGATCCGCTTCACGCGTTTTGTGCCGGAACTGCGTGCGGAACTGGAGGCGGCGCTGGAAGAGGCGCGCACGGCCCGCGCCGTCATCGTGGACTTGCGCGGCAACGGTGGCGGATTGATCGAGATGTTCCGCTGGTTTACCGGTCGGTTCATGGGCGAGGAACATCTTGTCATGCGCAGCCTGAGCCGCGACCGCGTCGACGGCCGGTCGCAGAACATCGGCGAGATGTACGTCGGACCGGACCGATTCGATGTCGCGAAGGCGCCGCTGCTGCAGCCGCTTGCCGTGCTTGTCGATGGGCGCACGGGCAGCGCCGCCGAACTCGCCGCCGTGGTGCTCGCGGAACAGCGGTCCGCGGTGCTGATTGGCGAACCAACCTGCGGCTGCGTCGTTGGCGTGCGCTTTGAGTACGTGCTGCCCGACGGCGGCGGTGTGCGGGTCGCCGAGACCGGGTTTGTTTCGGCGCGTGGTGCGCGGCTCGAGGGAGCGCCGACCCAGCCGAGCGTGCGCGTTACACCCACACTGGCAGATCTGCGCAGCGGGCACGATGTTGTGCTCGAGGAGGCGCAGCGACGGGTTCTAAAGGCGAACACCAGATAGTCGTCGGGTGGCAGCCGCCCGGAAATGCCGGCATTGGCCGGTACGGACGCACTCCCCTAAACTGGGCAACGAAACGAATCCCGGATGGCCGGGTCGAAGTCACTACATGGGAGGTTGCGATGGCGCTGGTGTCAATGCGTCAACTGCTGGATCACGGTGCCGAACACGGATACGGGGTCCCAGCTTTTAATGTCAACAATCTCGAGCAGGTGCAAGCGATCATGGAGGCGGCGAGCGAGGTCAACGCCCCGGTGATCATGCAAGCATCTGCCGGCGCACGCAAATACGCCGGCGAGCTGTTCCTCAAGCACCTGATCGACGCCGCCATCGAATCCTATCCGGCCATCCCGGTGGCCATGCACCAGGATCACGGCCAGTCGCCCGCCATTTGCGAGAGCGCGATCAGGCTCGGATTTTCATCGGTGATGATGGATGGGTCGCTGCGCGAAGACGGCAAGAGCATCGCCGACTACGACTACAACTGGCAGGTCACGCGCAAGGTAGTCGACGTCGCGCATTCGGTTGGCGTTTCGGTGGAAGGAGAACTCGGCTGCCTTGGATCGCTCGAGACGATGAAGGGCGACAAGGAAGACGGACATGGTGCCGAAGGCACGATGACGCGCGAGCTGCTGCTTACCGATCCCGACCAGGCCGCCGACTTCGTCAAGCGCACGCAGCTCGACGCGCTGGCGATCGCCATCGGCACCAGCCACGGTGCCTACAAATTCACGCGCAAGCCGACGGGCGACATTCTCGCGATCGAACGGATCAAGGAAATCCATCGCCGCATCCCGAATACGCATCTCGTCATGCACGGCTCGTCATCGGTGCCGCAGGACCTGCTCGATGAAATCCGGCGCTTCGGCGGGGCAATGAAGGAAACCTATGGCGTGCCGGTTGAAGAGATCCAGGAAGCGATCAAACACGGCGTGCGCAAGGTCAACATCGACACCGACATCCGGCTCGCCATGACCGCGGCAATCCGCAAGTTCTTCGCGGAGAACCCCGGCAAGTTCGATCCGCGCGAATACCTCAAACCGGCGAAGGAAGCAGCGAAGAAGATCTGCAAGCAGCGCTACCAGCAGTTCGGGTGCGAGGGCCAGGCGGGCAAGATCAACGCCGTGCCGCTCAGCAAGATGGCGCACAAGTACCAGACCGGCGAGTTAAGCCAGCACGTACATTGACGGAACTCGGAAAATCCCGCCCCCGCGAGCGGGGGCGGGTCCGGCCACTACTTCTTTTCCGATTCTTTGCGCTTTTGCTCGGCTTCGTAAGCTGCCCGGTCGAAGTTCGAGTACTCGATTCGCCACGTCGCGCCTTCGTCGGCTGAATGGCGAATCCGCGCCAGGCCAAAGCGCGCACCCGCATCCACGGCCAGCAGTCCACGTGTCGGCAGGACGACGAGCTGCTCCGAACGCTCGACGGTGTCGTTCACCTTGGTCCAGGTCTTGCCGCCGTCCTTGCTGGCTTGCAGTTCCGGTTTGTCGAAGGCGCCCCCTGGCACCAGCAGCGTTCCTTGCGCCGTAAGGCGCGGCGCCGCGATCTTGACGTTAAACGGCGACTTGATCTCCTCCCACGTTGCGGCCTCGTCACGCGAGAGGTACATGGTCGCGAAGATGCCACCGAAGCCGCCGCCGGGCGACGTGAGGATTCTAAGCGCGCCGTTTGCGCCTGGCGCGACCATCACCAGCCGATTGTTGTTAGGGGCACGGCGCTCCGCAAATCGGGCGCTCGCGAAGTCGTAGTACCAGATTGAGCCCTGCGATACCGCGTACGCGAAACCGCTCGCGGTGGGCCAAGCCCAGAAACTGTTGGCGCCGCTCCAGAAACTGCGCGATACGTCCTCCTTGCGCAGCGGTTTCCAGTCGCCGCGCTCGAGCGTGTCCGAGCGGTACAGCGTGATGTCGGTGCCGCTTTGCTGGGCGACGAACCAGCCCGCCTGCAGGTTGCCTGCAACAAAGAGCAGATTGCCGGCGGGCAGGTTGCCGGTATCAATCGGCAGCAACTTGCCGCTCGGTCGATCGAGCCGAAGCATCGTGTTGAACTCGCCGACCGCAACGAGCGCGGTTTGCGGCGCGTCGACTGCCTTGACCCAGAGCAGCGATTCAAGTCCTTCGCTACGCGTCGCGCGCCAGCGCCCAAGTGCATCGCGCAACAACACGGTGCCGAGCCGGCTTGCGGCTGCAAGCTCGCCGTTCGGTAATTCGGTCACACCGTCTGCGCCTACCGGGCGCGCGAGCGCGTATTCCTCCACCCGGTCGTCGTTGTTGCGCGGGTCGACCCACCCGCCCAGCACCTCACGCGCATAGAACTGCTCGTGTTCGCGCGCGAATCGTTTGACGAGTTGCCCATTGGAGGTTACGCGCGCGCTGCGCCCGACCACGACGCGCGTATTGACGGGCGTGACGACAAGCCGCCCAAGATCGATCAGCGCCCCCGCCTTGACGCGGAAGTTGCCGAGCAGCCGGCGTCCGCCTTCGCCCATGTTCAAGGCGCGATTCGTGTCGACGTCGACCATTCGGTCGAACGTGTATTCACCCTCGGGCAAGGAGCCAATAAAAAGCGAGGTGTCGCGCGCGAGGCCCTGCGACACCTGGCGCAGCAAGTGTTGCTCGCGCACCGCGGTCTGCGGTGCACCCGGTGCGGGCAGCTTGCGCACGGTGAGCTGATCGAACTGACTCACCTGGGCCGTATTCCCGGTCACCGAGATGACCACCACCCCTTGTTCCACCGTGGGGGCAGTCTTGCTCGGATCCGGGGCGTTCGTGACGGTCACGCACGCGGTCAGGACAGCGCCGAAGCCTGCCGCGCCCACCGCGCGGGCGAAAAAGTGCCGGTGCAAGGTCTGCCAGGACACAACGGGTCTCCTCAAGCATCGGGGTACCGAGGCCGTGGCCAGGACGCGCCCGCTTCCTGAGTTCCGAAGCCTGATCCTGGGTTTGGCGGGTCGAAACCGCGAAAAGCGCGGTTAAGCCCGGCTTCGTCGGCGCTCGCGGGGAATCCCTCCCGGATATCTTCCACGGAGGTCTCCTCTGTTAACGCCCGCCCGTACACCCGCTCCTTTGGTCAGAAAAAGCACAATCGATTGGCGCCTGCAAGACGCGCCGGTGCCCGCGTTGCGCCCAACGATCAGCGCTGTCGGCGCGCGCGTGATACGCCAGGGAGCGGTCGACGCGGCAGCTGT
>DASQAE010000134.1:0-4222 GCA_035635915.1 Burkholderiaceae bacterium
AAAATCGATTCGCTCATCAGCGGCGTGATCTCGAGCCCGGGCCAGTCGCCGGCACCGTAACGCACGGCCACATCGACGGCCTCGCGCGCGAAGTCGACCAGGCGCGAGTTCGTGTCGATGCGGATGTCTATCTCCGGATAACGCGCGATGAACCGTTCGAGCCGCGGCATCAGCCACTTCGCGGCCAACGATGGTGTCACGCTGATGACCAGCTGATCGTGCGCGCTCGAAACGCGGGCGCGGGTCAGCACCGAGGCAAGCAGATCGAAACCGTCGCGCGCAGCGGGAAGAACCGCCTGCGCCGTTTCGGTGAGAAAGAGCGCTCGCTTGGTGCGCTTGAACAATGCCACGCCGAGGTAGTCCTCGAGCGCCTTGATCTGCTGGCTTACCGCCGCCGGCGTTACGCCGAGCTCTTGTGCCGCCTTGGCGAAACTCATGTGGCGCGCCGCCGCCTCGAAGGCGCGGATGCCGTTCAGATGGGTGAGTCGGCGGGCCATTTCGGGTTTTAGTTTTTCTAACCGGTGCGCGCGCAAAAACTCGTTTGCGTGCGCACGGCGCGCTTTCTAGCATGACGCCCATCAAACCACCGATGGAGTTACGTCATGCCACTGGTTCGGATCGATCTCGCACGGGGCAAACCCGTGCAATACCGCAAGGCGCTGGGCGACATCATCTATCGCGCGATGACCGAGGTCATCAATGTGCCGCAGGATGACAAGTTCCAGATCATCACCGAGCACGCGCCGGAGGAACTCAACGTCACGCCCGGTTATCTCGGCATCCGCTATTCACCCGACGTGGTCCTGATCCAGGTCACGCTCAGTCTCGGCCGGACGGTCGAGCAGAAGCAGGCTTTTTACAAGCGCGTGGCGACTGATCTGCAGCGCGAGCTGAAGCTCGACCCGCAGGACGTTTTTATCAACCTGGTGGAAGTGGCGAAAGAGAACTGGTCGTTCGGCAACGGAATTGCGCAGTACGTCACGCCGCCAGGCAAGTAGGTGACACGCAGTGCGCTACATCACGCGACGCTGCGCGCCGTGTCGGTGCGCCTGCTCGCGCTGCAGTTGCACGGCGGTGTGCACTTCCGGCTGTACCGTCGCTGCCACGGCATCGACGCGCGGATCGGTGCGGCCAGGCAAAACAAACGCCACTGCCGCGATCGCTGCCGCGCCGGTCGCGGCGACGATCCAGCGCGAAAAGGCGGCGACCGACATTTCAAGACCTGACTGCAGCGCGGACCGGGGCGAAAGCGGCACCGCAAGCACCCGATAGACGCGCACCGGCCGGCTGATGTTCTTCACGCGCCGACTGCCGGCATCGAGATATCTCACGTCGAGATTTTCCTGCACCTGCTCCTTGAGCGCGCGCGAGATGCAGATCTCGCCCGGCTTGGCAAGCGCTTCCAGCCGCGCCGCGAGGTTCACGCACACGCCGGCGATGTCGTTTTCGTCGAACAGGATGTCGCCGATGTTAAGACCCATGCGGAAACGGATCTGCTCCGGCTGCGGGATGTCGGCGTTGCGCCGCTCCAGCTCGCGCTGGATCTCGATCGCGCAACGCAGGGCCTCGGTAGCGCCCATGAACGTTACGAGCAGGCCGTCACCGGTCGAGCGGGTGATGCGGCCACCATGGCGCGCAAGCGCCGGTTCAACGACGTCCGTGCGCAGGCACTGCAGGCGCACGTGGGTTCCAGTTTCGTCGCGCTCCATCAGGCGCGAATAACCCGCCACGTCCGCGATCAGGACCGCCGCGAGGCGCCGGTCGAGTTTCGGCCGTGCAGCCACCCCGGCGGAGCCGAGCGCTTGGATCGCGCTGTCCACTGCCGCTGGTACGGAGTGGGCCGGGTCAGTCATGATCTGGGCCTCGTTCAAAGTCTGAATCCACGCTGCCATTTGATCCGTAATGCGGCTGCGCAGTAAGTCGGGCCGCTCCCAGAGTCGGGCACGCCCCAGCTAGTAGCGGACCTACTGCGGGTGACCGTAATCGGCGAGCGGGCGGGGCCGGCAAAAAAGCCCGGCGGTATTTGCGTTGGCGCCTCGGTCACCTAGACTGGCCGGCCGGCGGCTGCCGTTGCCCAGGCGCAGGAGACCTTCAAGTTGGGCGTAGTGACGTTCCTGTCGGGCCCCGCTGCCGAAAGTTTCGGCGTGCCCGCGGCCAACGGCGCCAAGTTGATGATCGAGATGTTCAACAAGGGCGCGGCCCCGGCACCGTACAACAAGACCGGCTTCGGCGGCATGAAGATCGAAATGATCATGATCGACGAGAACGGCGGCGCCACTAAACAGGTGCAGGAGATGCGCAATCTCTACCAGCGCGAGAACGTCGATGCGGTGGTGGGTTACATCGGTTCCGGCGATTGCCTCGCGGTGGCTCCGGTGGCCGAGGAATTGCAGAAGTTCCTGGTGCTGTTCGATTGCGGCACACCGCGCATCTTCGAGGAAGCCACGCCGAAATATGTCTTCCGCACCGCTTCGCATGCGGCGATGGATAACGTCTCGCTGACCCGTTATTTGAAGTCGCGCAACATCAAGGCCGCAACGTTCAACCTCATCAACCAGGATTACGCCTGGGGCCAGGACTCGCGCGCGGACTTCATCGCCAGCATGGCGCAGTTGCTGCCGAACGCGAAACCGGGTGCCGACTTGCTGCCGAAATTCGGCGCCGGTCAATACGGCACCGAGATCTCAGCGCTAGCCGGCAAGCCGGCCGATCTCACCTACACCAGCCTCTGGGGCGGTGACCTGCAGGCCTTCATCCTGCAGGCGGGTGCGCGCGGCCTGTTCAAGGACACGACACTGGTGCTCAGTGCCGGCGATCACGTGCTGCCGGGCCTCGGCGACAAGGTGCCCGACGGGACGGTGCTTGGTGCGCGCGGCGCATACGGCATCCTGTCGGCGAAGAGCCCACTGAACGACTGGTTCCAGGCCGAGTTCATGAAGATGCACAACACGCATCCGGTGCAGGCGAGCTACCGTGTCACGCAGGCGTTGCTCGGCGTCAAGCTGGCGGTGGAAAAAGCGATCGCGGCCAACGGCGGCAAAAGGCCGACATCCGAGCAGATGGCGGAGGCACTGCGCGGCTCCAACTGGGATTCGCCAGGCGGGCCGGTCAGGATGGCGCTCGGCAACGGCCAGCAGGCGATCCAGGATACGGCGATCGGCCGCACCAAGTACGACGCCGCGAGTAAACGTGTGCTAGCGACCGACATCCAGCGCTTCAAGGCGGAGTGCGTGAACCCGCCGGCGAACACCAAGAGCATCGACTGGATCAAGTCCGGTTTCCCCGGCGCGAAGTGCGAGTGACGCGGACTCGCCGTTTGCGCCCCCCCACCCCAACCCTCCCCCGCAGGCGGGGGAGGGAGTCGGTTCCCTCCCCTGCGAAGCGGGGGAGGGCCAGGGTGGGGGCCGAACCGGCATTGACGTTCATTTCCGAGGACTGATTTGCAAGCGCTGACGATCGTCGTCGACGCGATCACCTACGCGTCGTGGCTTTTCATCGTCTCGCTCGGGCTGACGCTCGTCTTCGGCGTGCTGAAGATTCTCAACATCGCCCACGGCAGCGTCTACGCACTCGGTGCGTATGCAGCGGCCAGCTTTGTCGCGCTCGCGCTTGCACTCGGCCTTGCGCCTGGATTCGCTTTGGTCGCGATGCTGCTCGCCGCTGCGGCGGTCGCGGTCGTGGTTGGGCCAATCCTGGAGCGTGGGTTGCTTGCGCGTTTTTATGGCCGTGACGAGGTGCTGCTGCTGCTCGTCACCTATGCGCTGTTCCTGATGCTCGAGGACGTGACCAAGCTGGTATGGGGTGTAAATCCGTATTTCGTCAGCGGGCCGTATCAGTTGTTCGGCAACCTTGCGCTGCCGGGCGGGATCCGCGTGGTCGGCTACGACCTGCTGCTGATCGTTCTCGCCTTCGTGTGTGGCGTCGCAACCTGGTTCGGCTTGAACCGGACCCGCGGCGGCAAGATCGTGCTCGCAGTGATCCACAACCCGGAAATGAGCGCGAGCATGGGCGTGAACGTGCAGCGCGTTTACATGGTGGCGTTTTCGATCGGCGTTTTCCTCGCTGCGCTGGGCGGCGCGTTCACTGCGCCGATGATCTCGGTGCAACCGGGTTTGTCGGTAAGCGTGATCGTCGTCAGTTTTGCGGTCGTCATCATCGGCGGCCTGGGCAGCATCGAAGGCGCGGCGATCGGCGCGCTGGTGGTCGGTCTGGCACGTGCGAC
>DASQAE010000135.1:0-2369 GCA_035635915.1 Burkholderiaceae bacterium
CCCCCGCAGGCGGGGGAGGGAGTGGTTCCCTCCCCTGCGAAGCGGGGGAGGGTTAGGGTGGGGGCCGAACAGTTCATGACCACCCGTCTCTCCTACGAAGGCGTTGCGGTCGCCGTGCCTGTGACGGTGCCTTACGTGCGCTATTCGACGCACGGCGCGCACTGGTTCATCGGCCAGGCGCTCGAGTCGCTGATCCGCGCCTCGGGCATCGCGAAGGAACAGATCGACGGCCTCACCGTCAGCAGTTTCTCGCTGGGGCCCGACACCGCGGTCGGCGTGACGCAACACCTCGGCGTGTCGCCGCGCTGGCTCGATCACATTCCAAACGGCGGCGCATCGGGCGTGATGGCGCTGCGGCGCGCGACGCGCGCGGTGCAGGCAGGCGACGCCGACATCGTCGCCTGCGTCGCGGCCGATACGAATCACGTCGACTCGTTCCGGCTGATGCTGGGCGGCTTCAGCTACTTCGCGCGCGACGCCAGTTATCCCTATGGCGCGGGCGGTCCGAACTCGATCTTCGCGTTCATCACCGCCAACTACATGCGCACCTACGGCGCGACGCGCGAGGACTTCGGCCGTATCGCAGTGGCGCAGCGTGCAAACGCGCTGAAAAATCCGAACGCGCTGTTCAAGAAGCCGCTGACCCTCGACGAATACATGGCCGCGCGACCGATCGCTGATCCGATCCACCTCTTCGATTGCGTGCTGCCCTGCGCCGGGGCCGAGGCTTTCCTCGTGCTGCGTGAGGAGCGCGCGCGCGAACTCGGCCTGGCGTATGCGCAGGTGCGCGGCGCGATCGAGCGCCACAACGCGTATGCCGACGATCCGGTGATGGTGCGCGGCGGCTGGCGGGTCGATCGCGACGACCTCTACGCGCAAGCTGGCGTTGCGCCCGCCGACATCGATTTCGTGCAGACCTACGACGACTATCCGGTCATCGTGATGATGCAGTTCGAGGATCTCGGTTTCTGCGACAAGGGCGGCGGCGGCGCGTTCGTGCGCTCGCGCACACTGACGCACGATGGCGAGTTTCCGAACAACACAGGCGGCGGACAACTTTCGTGTGGCCAGGCTGGTGCCGCGGGCGGCTTCATCGGCATGACCGAAGCGATCCGCCAACTTACTGGCGCCGCGGGCGAAAGTGCGGTGCCGGGCGCGAAGCTCGGTCTTGTCACCGGCTTCGGCATGGTGACCTACGACCGGTGCCTGTGTACCGGAGCGGTGATCCTCGGGAGTGCGGCATGACGATGCCGCTGATGAAACCCGCGCGCAAGAATCCGGTGCTGCGCACGCAGCAGATCAATCTGCCGCCGTGGTCGCGCGGCCGTGTCGCGCTTGGATTGACGGCAGCGGCGGCCGAAGGGCGGTTCGAGTTGCAGGTGTGCGAGCAATGCAATGCTGTGCAGTACCCGCCGCGCGAGGCGTGCCACCGATGCCTGTCGCCGCAACTCAAGTGGCGGCCGCAGGGCGGAGAGGCCGCGTTGATCAGCGAGACCCGGCTGCGCCACAGCAACGATCTTTTTTTCCGCGAGCGCCTGCCGTGGCGGCTTGGGCTGGTTCAACTCGACGCAGGACCGACGGTGATCGTGCATCTACACGACGAGGTCGCCGCGCCACCGGCGCGCGTAAGAGTGGGCGCGCGGCTCGATCGTGCCGGTCAAGCAGTGCTGATCGGATTTCCCTGGGAGGGGAGCGAAAACATGGCACAGGACAAGATACTGCGCGAGATGACCAGCGACCCGAAGTTTCGCAAGGTGTTGGTGACCGACGGCAAGACGCCGGTTGGACAGGCGCTCGTGCAAACGCTGGTCAAGGCCGGTGCCGAGATCGTGTGGGTGGGCCATGCCGAACCGTGGAAGAAGCTGCCTGGTTTCGACGACATCGCCCAGCTCGAGCAGGCGACTCTCGTGCCGTTGGACCTGACCAACGAACGCTCGGTGAACGAACTCGCGGGCGAGATCGGCGGCAAAGTCGACATCGTGATCAACAACGCCGAGGTGCATCGCTCGTTCGGCATCACCGCGCGCCGCGGCACCGACGCTGCGCGCGCAGAGATGGACATCAACTACTTCGGGCTGTTGCGACTGGCGCAGGCGTTCGGCCCTGCGCTCAGAGGTCGTTCGGCCGACGGCGCGACGCATGCCGCGGCTTGGGTGAATCTGCTTTCGATCTATGCGCTGTCCAACTATCCGCCGCACGGCACGTTTTCGGCGTCGAAAGCCGCGGCGCTATCGCTATCGCAATGCCTGCGTGCCGAGATGCGGCCGGCAGGCTTGCGCGTGATCAACGTGTTCCCCGGTCCGATCGACGATGAGTGGAACCAGAACATGCCGCCACCCAAGCTGGCACCGGCGGCGCTTGCAAGTGCG